>DQVB01000401.1 GCA_015661985.1 Planctomycetota bacterium
CCGTTCCGTCGTGGTACGAGCCGCAGCCGGCCGGCAGTCGGAGGATGTCGCTTTGTACGAAGAAAGCGTGGATTCGCTCCGCACGTGCCTGCTGTTGTCTGATGGGGTCAAAGATGCCAAGACGTTCGTTATCACCAGCGCGGCGAACAACGAAGGAAAAACGAGTGTGTCCGTGCAGTTGGCGGCCAGCATCGCGCGGGCCAGCGGCCACGCCACTCTGCTGGTCGACGCCGACATGCGGGCGCCCGACATCCATCGGCTGCTGGGCGTGGAGAAATCGCCCGGTTTGGCCGATGTGCTGGCGCAGCAAGCCACCTTGGACGAGGCGATCAACACCAATTGGAGTTCGTCCGTACACGTGTTGGCAGCGGGACGGCGCGGGGTGAGCCCGTACAGTTTGTTGGGCAACGGCAATCTGGAGCCCCTTTTGCGGGAACTGGCCGAGCGATACGCCTACGTGGTCATCGACACCCCGCCTGTGCTGGCCTGCGCCGAAAGCATGATCTTGGCCAAGGCCGCGGACGTCACGCTCATCTGCGCTCGCCGCGACGTGAGCCGGATGGACCAGGTGCACAAAGCAACTGAGCGGCTTGGTGTGACCGGCGCGCGGCTGGCTGGCTTGGTATTGGTCGGCGTACCGTCACGGATCTATTCGTACCGGTACGGCCGATATCGGTTTCAGGAGTGAGACCTTTGAATGCCGGATTCCGGGTGTGTTTCGCCCTTTCGTGCCTTGTACTTGGGATTCTCCGCTAACCGTTTGTCGCAGCATTGCGCACGGGGACTCAGGGTGGGCTCGCGGCCGCTAGAGGGCGGCGGTATCGGTTCACGGCATGGTGGGCGTGCCCTTCTTTGGAGTGCGGCGACTTGCCGCCGCTTTTCCCTCTCACTGCCAAGCTCTGCTTCGCATCCGAGCGGCCTGCCTGTGCGTCACACGCGGACCGGAGGGCGCCGCAGACGGGGCTGGGCCGGCGCGGCGATCGAGGCAGGCTCGGCCACGTAGTCAGTGCCTCGGGCCAAGCGCGGGCAGGAGGACAGGAACGAAAGCGGCAATGAACTGCCGCACTCCAAAGGGCCCCGACCCGTTTGATTGCATGTGCAGGAGCAGACCATGGACGCCAGCGCCACGGTGACTGAACGACACAAGACGCAGCCCCAGGCGGGGGCGCCGCCGGGTGAAGAAATCCTGGTGCGCCGACAGGTCAATTGGCCGCTCGTTCTGATCACGTTGGGCGTAGTGGTCGTGCTGGCTGTGGGGGGCTATTTCTGGCACGGGTGGCAGGTGGACCGCATTGCGGGGGCCCTGAACCAGCGAGCGGAACGGTACTTGAAGGACGGTGAGGCGGGCAAGGCGGCCAGCTGTCTGTGGCGATACTTGCGCCTGCATCCCGACGACGCCGATGCCCGATGCCGGTTGGCCGAAGTGTACGACAAGTCGGCCACGGCGCCTCGGGAGAAGCTCCGCGCCATAGAGCTCTACTACCAGGCGATTGGTGTGGCCAGCGCCACGCGCCAATTTGCCCTGCGCATTCGGCTGGCCGAACTGCTGCTGGAACTGCGCCGGCCCGCTGAAGCGGAGACCGAGGCCAAGAAACTGCTCCAAACCGATCCGATCAATGCCACGGCCCAGCGACTCTTGACTCTGGCCGTCTACCAGCAATTCGAGGACGGGGCCTTTCGCGACAAGCCACGACAGGGCAAGCCCCCCGAGGAACTGCTGCGGCGGGCACTGAAGGCCAACCCGGGGGATATTGAACTGTCAGTGGCACTGGCCCGGCTCTTGCGCATCAATGACGCCGAGGAGACGGCACTGACGGAAGAGACCCGCCAGCTGGATCTGGAGGTCCGTGCTCGCGAGGCGGATGCCCTGGTGGACCAGATGGTTCAGGACAACCCGTCTGATCCCGAAGCGTACCTGGCGCGCTACCGATACCGTGACGAGTTCGGGCTCCCAGGACGCGAAGAGGACGTCGAGGCGGCCCTTGAGTGTGGGGCAGAGAGCCTCGAGGTGCTGTTGGTGGCCGGACATTTTGCCCTCAACCGCTATTTGGCCGCCGCCAACAGCAAACCGCCCGAGCCCGAAGCGGATCAATACTACGAGCAAAGCAAACGGCACTTCGGCCGCGTTGTGGACGTTGCCCCCGAGGATCCGCGAGGATACTTGGGTTTGGGAGACGCCTACGCCACTCGCGGCGAACTGGAAGCGGCGATCGACGCCTGGTCAAAGGGCTTGGAAGCGACCGATCTTCTGGATGCGGAGTTCGCCCTGCGCATCGCCCGCGCGCTTTACTTCGCGAAAAGCGGCGTGCTGGAGAAAGCGAAGGTCGAACGGCTGCTGGGCACGTTGGATCGAGTGGCTGGCAACCAGGGGGCCTTTGCCAACCGGAGCCAGCGGGATACGTTCGACCGCTGGCGACTCCTGGCACACGGAAGGCAGGCGATAAACCGCCGCCAGCCGTACGAGGCGTTGGACTTCGCCGCCCGGGCGACCGTTGCCGGCAAATCCGGCCAGGGGGAAGGGGAACTGACCAGCCGGCTGGAGGCCCAAAACTTCCTGGCCACCGTCTACGGCCGACTCGGCTGGTGGGAGCAGGCCGCCAGCGCGTACGAACAGGCGGCGCTGTTGGCGCCCGAAATGGCTTCGTTGCGCCAAGCTGCTGGCGACGCGTGGTCTCAAGCGGGGCGGTTCAACGAAGCGGTCCGCTGTTATGGCCAAGCGCTGCAGATTCAGCAGACGCCGGGCCTGTGGCGTGCACTGGCGTGGGTCTTGCTCCGACAGGAACTGCTCCGACCGAAAAGCCAGCGCAGGTGGCGCGATTTCCTGAACGCGTTGGCTCGGGCCAAAGAGGCCACCAAAGACGCCCCGCCCGAAGAGCGTTGGCGACTGGATTATGCCGAGTCGCTGTACGAGCTGTTTCGGGAGACCGACCCAGTGGCCCGGGAGCAGGCCAAGGGGAAGGTGACGGAGCGGTTCCGCCTGCTGGAACAGCAGTACGCCAAAGTGCCCGATCTGCTGCAGCGGCTGGTCCTGAGGTACGAAGAACTCGGCCTTCAGGAGGACGCCGACCGGGTGCTGGGCAAGCTGGCCGCTATGAAAGACGTGCCCGCTGAGCTGATTGCCCAGTTGCGGTCGTCGGTCCTGCTCAGGCGCGGGCGTTTGGACGACGCGCGCCAGACGCTGCTTGCCGGCCTGCAAAAGGCTTCGCCCGCTGCGGCGGAAGCCATGGAAATCGCCCTGGTGAACCTGGACATCCGCGACGGCAAACCGGACCAGGCCCGCCGGCGCCTGGTGCGCCTGCATTCGCGCGACCCGAACAACCTGGGCGTCGTCCGCCGGTTGGCCGAACTGGCCTTGGACCGTGGCCAGCTGCGTGACGCAGAGCATTGGATCAAGATGCTGCGCAGCCGGGAGGGCAAGCGGGGGGTGTACTGGCGATACTACGAAGCGCGCCGGCTGCTGGCCGACAGCGCCGCCAGCAACAGCGCGGTGGACAAAGCGGTCGAGCTCCAGGCGGAAATCGAGCGCTACCGGCCTGAATGGCCCTTCGGGTATCTGCTCAAGGGGCAAGTGTTTGAGCGGCAGGGCATGTTCCTGGGGGCGGTCGACGCATACAAACAGGCGGTTGAGCTGGGGGCCTCCACCCCGGCGATCTATGAAAGGCTGATTTCCCTTCTCGTGCAAACGCGGCAATTCGACGCGGCCAATCGCTACCTGGCCCAACTCCGCGAAACGACGGTCCTGTCGGAGCGGCTGGAGTCGCTCCAAATGTTCCTGGCCCTCCAAAGCGGCGACGCCGCCGCGGCCGCGGCCCTGGCCAAGAAGGCCGTCGATGCCCGGCCCGAAGACGCCATGGCCTGGGTCCGACTGGGGCAGACGCTCACGGCCGCCCAGCGCAGCGAAGAAGCCGAAGCGGCCTTCCTGCAGGCCGTCCAGATTTCGCCGGAAGATGCCCGGGTGCGTGCTGCACTGTTCAACTTCTACCTGAAGACCAAACAGGTCGAACGTGCCCGCCAGCTGCTGGATCAGCTGGCTGCCAAAGGCCATCTCAAAGACCAGGAGCGCACGGCGCTGCTGAGCCGCGGGTATGAATTGATCGGCGACCAGCAAAAGGCCGAAGCGGCTTACCAGGAAGCCATGCGCCTGATGCCCGACAACCCGACAACCCACCTGCGGTGGGCCGAATACCTGCTGCGGAGCACGGGCCGAAGGCGATTGGACGAAGCTGAACGGGCTCTGCGGCGCGTGCTGCAGCTTGCGCCCGAGACGGATGCGGCCCGGCGACTGCTGGCCAGCGTGTTGGCCATGCGCGGCGGCGCGGCGGCTTGGCAGGAGGCGTTCCGGCTGCTGCAGGCCCCCGGGTCCGATGCGGCCACGGTCGATCGCCGCCTCCAAGCCCTGTTCCTGGTCAGCCGGGGGGGGACGGCCAGCTTCGAAAAGGCCCGCCAGCTGCTCGAGGACTTGCTGTCCGACCCGCGACAAACGACCGACGGCGATCTGCTGCTGCTGGCCAAACTGGACGAAACGGAGGGCAAGTTTCAGTCGGCCGAGCAGCGCTACGTGAGCTTGCTCGGACGGGCGGATCCCCAGCCGGATCACCTGGCCGCCTACATTGACTTCCTGCTGCGCCGCGATGCGGCCGATCGGGCCACCGGTTGGCTCAACAAACTGGAGTCCGTCGCCGGCGATAGCGCCAATGCCCTGGCGTTGCGAGCCCGCTGGCTCAAGGCCCGGGGCGAACCGGTCGAAGCATGGCTCGAGGAGAAAGCCAAGAGTTTGCTCGAAGGGGCGGGCGAAGATAACAATCGCCAGCTGGCCGCCATGAAGCTGGTGGGCGACACCTATACGTTGGCCGAACTGCACGCGGCGGCTGAGCCCTGGTACCGGAAAGTGCATGAGCGCCAGCCCGCAGCGTTCGCCCCCTTGGCCCTGTCATTGGCCAGGCAAGGGCGTTTGGACGAGGCGATCGACCTGTGCCTTGAAGGCGCCGACTTGGTTCCACCGGCCCGGACAGCTGGCACCTTGGCCGCCGTGCTCACCGCCGGCTCGCCCACCCCCGAGCATGCCGAGAAGCTGCCGCCCGTCTTCAACAAATGGCTGGAAAAAAGCCCCAATGACGCCAATCTGATCTTCGCCGTCTCGTTGGCACAGTTGGCCCTGGGCCATATGGACGAATCCATACGACTGTGCCAGCGGCTGGTGGAGGTTGAGCCGGAAAACGTAGCCGCCCTGAATAACCTGGCCACGCTGCTGGGAGAACAATCCGGAAGCGGCCAACCGGGCATGGAATACGTGGATAAAGCGATCCGCATTGCCGGCCCCCGTGCCTACCTGATGGACACCAAAGGCATGCTGCTGCTGTACGACGGCAAACTGAAAGAAGCCATCGCCTGCCTGGAAGACGCGGTCCACAGCCTGGCCGTCGATCCGCGCTACCACTTCCACCTGGCCGTCGCCTACCTGCGCGTGGGCCGCAAAGACGACGCGGCCCGCCAGTTTGCCATCGCCCAACGCACGGGCCTGGCCAACCAGATCCTGACCCCCACGGACCAGCGACTGCTCAAGGAATTGAACGTCGTCCTGCCATAGCAGGGTCGTTTAGCCGCGGGCCGAAGGCGTGCGCGTCCTCCGGCTGCAGCACCCCCACGCCGCAAAGCCGCGCC
>DQVB01000077.1 GCA_015661985.1 Planctomycetota bacterium
GCCATCCCCTTGATGATCGTCGGGCGACTCATGCCCGTGATCTCCGACATCTTGCTCACCCCACCACGACCGAGCTGAATCGCCTTTTCGGCCACATACAAGCGCGCTTGCCGCTCATTGAGCAGGGACAAAATATCAAGCCACCGCTGATGCTCTTGTGCTGTCATCGAGTTTTGCTTACAATTCCTACAAGGACAGTGCGAATTCCGTTTCCGCGGCATCGGCCCTTACCTTCCTTGGTCCACACGGGGTTGAACAAGATCAGCCGGCAGATTAGCGAAGAAGCCTGGATCTGTCAACTTTATTTTCTGACATCTCCTGAGGCCACGCAAGCTGAGATGACCAGGTGACAATCGCCAGACAGGCGGCCAGAACACCAGGCGACATACTGCGGTGCATCGTTCGCTCTCCTTCAAACCACGGAGCGGTCTTCGTTGAACACCCCGCTTGCTGGTCCGGGCTTGGCAACGGGTGCGAAAGGTATCGGCGGAACTGCGCTTTGGACCTCCGCGGGCGGCTGTACCGGCTTGGACCACAGTGGCTCAACCCGCTCGTTGATTGGCGGTCGGTCTGGAGCGGCCCTTGCGACGCCGCACCGTGCGCCCCTCATCGGCCGACTACTTCCCAAGGTTCGACCCTGCCAACGGCTGGAAAGTTCCATGTTTCGGCGTCAAGACCACCGCTGTACTACCCGTCATTCTACCCCGCCATGCATTTTTGAGCGTAACAAGTTTGTAACATGCACCCCTGCCACGGGCCTTGGCAGGTGAGCCACGGCTTGGGAGGGGCGCAACGGGCATGGCTCAATGCTGGGGAACAGAACTCCGCGAGTCCACCCCGTGTGGCCCGATGCCGCCAGAAGCGGTAGCTGAATTCGCGGATGCTCAGCCCCGTTGCCGCACAAAGAAGCGGCCTGAAGGCGGCCCCGTTCCGATTCGATGCGGGCGTGCTCACCCGCTTCCCGGATCGCCGGGTCCGGCCACCACAGCGAGTCCTTACTCCAGAGGTTTGTGCGGCCCGGCGAGGGCGGTTTGATCCCTTTCAGGGTGGTTCGGGCCGGCCAGGTCGATCCGCTGGTACAGGTAGAAGGAGTCGGCTTCCAGGAACCCGTCCTTCCAGTACAGGGCCCCGAGGAATCGCCGCCGGAGGGTATACCCGGTCGTCCGCTGCGGTTTGGTCCTTGGGGTCTTCACGCCTACCAGAATGAACTCCGGGCGCTGGCGGCGGGCGTGGTCGAAGGGCCGGGCCAACGCGTTTCCTTCCGCCCAGAGGTAGTAGCTGGGATTCCGTTTCCCGTGGTAGTTGTCAAAGATGTTCTCGGGAAAATAAGGCAGCAGCGAAACGGTACTGTACCCGCAGGCGTAGATTTCACGATCCGTCAGGCGGTGTTCCGCCAGGTAGCGGGAGGCGGCCTGGCTGCCGGAGTAAGCATAAAGCACGTCGCGAGCCGCGCAGATCATGCCCCAATAGACCTGGACCGCCAGGACGAGAATCATCATCACGTTGGCCGCCATGGCCAGTTGGCCGGCCGCTGCGTCCGGCGGGCGATCCGCCGCGCGTGGCGGGGCATCCAGGGCGATCCAAAGGCAGAACACCCAGTAGTAATAGATGATGCCCTCGTGCCAGCAGGAAGCCGTCTTGAAGACGAAAATCCACAAGACGGCCGCGGTGGGTCCCAGCCAGACGAGGAGCAGGCGGCGGCGCCAGAACAGGAACGCTGAAAAGGCCAGTACGGGGATCGACGAGGCAACCCATGGCGTGAAGGGCAAGGCCAGCAGGATCATGCAACGGAAGTTGGTCGAGTCGGCCGGAAAGCTCAGGTCATCCGGCGGGAGCAGTTGCAGGATTTCCAGAACGGCGATCGATCCCAGCACGACGGCGCCGACCCCGTGAGCCCGGAGCGTCCGGGCGGGGAGCTGCCGGCGATGGATCGCCAGCTGCACCAAGTGATAGGCCGCCAGGAACCCCGCGATGAAAAAGCCGTGCACGTTGACGTTGGCCAGGAGCCCCAACAGAAAGAACCACAAGACCGGCCGCTCGTTCCGCCGGTGGTAAACCGCGGCCAACGCGACCAGCACCAAGGCCATCAAGACATAACTTCGGGCAACCACAGCGTATTGATAGATCGTGAAAAACCCGAAGGGGAACAGGGCCTTCACGTGCCACGTGAACGGCGAGTACCGCAGGAACAGGAACACGGTGGCGATGGCCAGTGTCACGGAGATCAGACTGATGGTCCG
Organism: Planctomycetota bacterium; assembly: GCA_015661985.1. Classification (GTDB taxonomy): domain Bacteria; phylum Planctomycetota; class Planctomycetia; order Pirellulales; family Thermoguttaceae; genus SZUA-1497. Next base: position 2,241 of record DQVB01000077.1, read on the forward strand.
ATAAGGCAACCCCAGTTTGGCGGGGACGGCCAGGAGGAGGTGCCAGAGGCCGGGGGAGCCTTCGTAGCGGAGGCGATCCGTGAGCAGTTCGATCAGCCCGGAATCCCGGGCAATCAGCCAGGCCTGGGCCTCGTCGAACCACGGTTCGTGGTGCCATGCCGTGAAACTGACGGCGGCCACATAGAGAACAAATACGGCCCCCAGCAGGCCGCGGGGCGAGCGTGTTGCCTCCTCGCACATGCCTGTCCTCGCTACGAAACCCACCGGAGCAGATCAATGACCCCCATCGACGCGCGGCGGCGGTGGGCGGGCAGGTTCCGCCGGTTCGCCCAGAGCTGGTGCCGGTACCGGCGATAGTACTCAAAGGCCTCGAACAAGATCTCCCCGTTCGTTTTCGTCGGGCGCCATCCGAGCGTTTGCTTCAGGTGTGATGTGTCAAAGACGAACTCCTCGGCTATCATCCGATAGTGGTAGGGCCCCAGGGGCGACAACCTCAACCGGTTCAAGAGCTTCATCAGGGCAATGGTCGGCACCTTGGGAAGGTGGTAAAGCCGGGCTCTTGATCCGGCCCGCCGGATAACCTCCTGGTACGCCTCTTCCAGGGACGTCGGGTGGTCGCTGCCCACGTGGAAGGTGTCGGAAGCGTGGTAGTCCAGCGCCAGGTGGATGGCGCGCGCGTAGTCGTCAGCCGAGATGAACTGGTACGGTTTCTTGTCACGCCCCACGACAGGAATGCGTTTGCCGTCAAGGATCAGATCAAAGAGTATCCCCAACAGGCCGATACGGCCGGCCGCGAGGATCGTGGGGCTGCGGAAGATGATCACATGCAGGCGGTTGGAATAGCCTCTCAGCAGCCGTTCCGCCTCCAGCTTGGATCGGCCATAGTCCTCAACCGGGCAGGGCACGTCATCTTCCACCACAGGCCGATTCAACGGTCTGCCCCAGAGGCAGTTGCTGGAGGTGAAGATCACGGATCGGACACCGTCTTGGACGGCCGCTTCGACCAGGTTCCGCGTGCCCGTCACGTTGGAAAGCCAAAGCCGTTTTGAGGACCGAACACCGTGGGCCAGTGCAGCGGCCGCGTGGATCACCGCGTCGAAAGGCCCGTGATCCCGGAAGCACCGTGCCACGTGGTCCGGGTCGGCCAGGTCCCCGAGGGCCATGCGGCCTGCACGGACGTCGTCCGGGTCTTCATAAAGGTCGAAATTCACGACCTGATGGTTCTGCTGGGCGAGATGCCGTTTCAGGTGGGTTCCGAAAAAGCCGCTTCCGCCGGTTATGAGAAGTTTCACGATGAAGTGCCTCCGCCCGGAACGGCCAACACCGCTGCCGGCATCCACACTCGGCCGCGCAGCCCGTGGCCCTGTATCTCAACCATAGCCTGCTGCAAGGGTCGCGTTGGCCCGAGCCGACGGGTTGGTGATTCCACCTGTGGCTGGACGTGCGCAGGCTGCGCGCCGGGCTACGACCGGCCAGCCGGGCCCCTTCCCCAAATGTCTGCCGCCATGGATCCCAGGAGACCTTGTTGAGGAGCACCTCCGTGGGCGTCCTGTTTGCCCACACCGCCGGGAAAGATTCGCCTTGACACAAGTTTTGGCCCTTCGTCAAAGGGCACCTTTTGTTTTGCCCGAGACGCCGATATCGATCGAGCAGCGGATGGGCGAGAATTCCCGCAATTCCTATGGAAAAGGCTCGCGCGCGAGTACCGACTGGCGCCTCACAGTGGGCAAGCAAAACGGGAGGTTCCCCAGTTTCACACAACCCCCAATTCTTCACCCCCCGGAACTCGTGTTCCGCCGCGGGGAGGCATCTGTTAGACTTCCGCGGCCATGGCTGGGCCCAGCTCGGCCGTTTTCGGCGGGCGTTGCGAGGTCCGAGGGCTACCCTGTCGGGGCCAGGCTGGTTCTCCTTCTGATCGGAGGGTTTGGGTCAAGATGTGTGGGATCGTCGGCTACGTGGGGCACCGCGACGCCGTGGAGTTTCTTTTGAAGGGCCTGCGGCGTCTGGAGTATCGGGGCTACGACAGCGCCGGGGTGGCGATGATCGATTCGGGCGGCCAATTGGTGGTGGCCAAGCAGGCAGGCCGGATCCAGCGGCTGGAGTCGCTGTTGGCCCAGGAGCCGATCGCCGGGACGACGGGGATAGCTCACACTCGCTGGGCTACCCACGGGGCGGCGACCAGCGTCAACGCGCACCCCCATATTGGGGGAGATGGCGTGCTCGCCCTGGTACACAACGGGGTGATCGACAACTGCGAGGCGATCCGGCAGCGGTTGGCCAGCGAAGGGTATGGGTTCCGTTCGCAGACGGACACCGAGGTCATTGCCCATCTGATCGCCGCCTGTCTGGCTGAGCGTCGGGTGGAGGGCGACCTGGCGGCTCAGGACTACAGGCCCCTGGTGTCGGCGGTCCAGGCGGCCTTGGCTCAGCTTCAGGGCACGTACGGGTTGGCGGTCATCTTCCGCCAATGGCCCGAGGTGATGCTGGCCGCCCGGCTGGGCAGCCCGCTGATCGTGGGGGTCGGGTCGGGCGAGCATTTCGTGGCCAGCGACGCCTCGCCCCTTGTGGGCCATACCGACCGGATCGTCTACTTGGCCGACCACGAGTTGGCCCTGATCACGGCCGATTCACTCCGGGTGGTGCACCGCGATCAAGGGCGGGTGCAGCCCAGTGTGCACGTGCTGGAGGTGGACGCGGGCGATGTGGGCCTGGGGGGCTACGCCCACTACATGCTGAAGGAGATCTTCGAGCAACCCGAGTCGGTGCGGAACGCCATGCGGGGGCGGCTGGACATGGATGCCGCCTCGGCCAAATTCGGCGGCCTGAACCTGAGGCCCCAGCAGCTGGGGGCCGTCGAGCGGCTGATGATGACCGCCTGCGGGACCAGTTGGCACGCGGCGCTGGTAGGCGAATACCAGATCGAAGCCTTGGCCCGTTTACCCGTCGAGGTGCAGTACGCCAGCGAACTGCGCTATCGCAACCCGCCCGTGGAGAAGAACACGCTTTTGTTTGCCATCACGCAAAGCGGTGAGACGGCCGATACGCTGGCCGCCCTGCGGGAAATGAAACGCAAGGGCCACCCGACGCTGGCCATCTGCAACGTCGTGGGCAGCAGCATTGCGCAGGAGGCTGACGGGGGCATCTACCTCCATGCGGGGCCGGAGATCGGCGTGGCGTCGACCAAGGCGTTCACCTCCCAGTGCGTAGTGCTCGCCCTGTTGGCCCTCTACTTCGGCCGCCTGCGCCATCTGAGCTTCGATGCCGGTCTGAAGATCATCGAGCAGCTCCAGCGGCTGCCGGAAAAGATCGAGCAGGCGCTGGAAACCAACGATACGGTCCGCCGTATCGCCCACAAGTACGCCGATTGCGACAACTTCCTTTACCTGGGCCGCCTCTTCAATTTCCCCACAGCGCTGGAGGGCGCTTTGAAGCTGAAGGAAATCAGCTACATCCATGCCGAAGGCTATCCGGCTGCGGAAATGAAACACGGCCCCATCGCCCTGGTGGACCGCAACACGCCCAGCCTCTTTCTCATGCCCCAGGGCCCCGTCTACGACAAAGTGATGGCCAACCTCCAGGAGATCAAAGCGCGCGGCGGCCCGGTGATCGCAGTGGCGTGCCATGGGGACAGCGAGGCTCGCAGGGTGGCCGACGATGTGATCGAAGTGCCGGCCACCGAAGAGTTCCTCCAGCCCATCGTCAGTGTGGTGCCGCTCCAGCTCCTGGCCTACCACATCGCCGTAGCCCGAGGCTGCGACGTGGATAAACCGCGCAACCTGGCCAAGAGCGTCACCGTTGAGTAACGGGTATGGGCGACGCCCATCTGGCCCGTTCCAAAAGTTCTGCGAGACCGAAGAAGCCCGGCTTTTTCGAAAAGCCGGGCTTCTGGTGGCTTCTGGTTCGACGGACACACTGTGGGCCCGGGCCGGTCATCCTCAGGCGTCCCTGGTGGCCCCCGGCGCGGCTGCAGGCTCAGCGGTCCACCCAGCGGCGGTGCCAGAGTTCGAGCACCAAAAGGGCCCAGAGCCGGTAGCTGTGGTCGAAGCGGCCGGCGATGTGGTCCTCCAGGAGCCGACGGACAGCGGTGGGCTGGAACAGACCGCGGGTGGCCGTTTTTCTGTCGGTGAGCACGTCGCGGGCCAGCGTGGCCAGGGGGCCGCGGAACCAGTGGTCCAGGGGTACGCCAAAGCCCATCTTGGGTCGACGCCGCACGGCGGGGGGCACCAGGTCGGCGAAGGCGTCCAGGAGGATCCGCTTGCCGCGGCCCAGGCGGAATTTTTCGCGCAAGGGCATGCGGGCGGCCAGTTCAACCACACGATAGTCCAGGAACGGCTGGCGACACTCCAACCCGTGGGCCATCGAAGCGATATCGACCTTGGTCATCAGGTCGCAGGGCAGATAGGTCATCAGGTCGGCCAAGCTGGTGGCCGTCACCGGATCTCGGGATCGGCATTGGCGGAAGGCGGCAGCCAGGAACTGGAAGGGATCTTCCTCCGGCAGCGAAGCGACGAAGTCGTCCGTATACAGTTCCGCTCGCCGCCATTCGTTGAAGATGGCGATCCACTCCAGATAGCGCCGATGGGGCGGCAGGTTGAGCACCTCGCCGAACCGCTTCAAACGCCGGCGCAACGATTTCTGCCGGGCACTGGCCGGCAGCTTCTGCCAATGAGGCCCGGCCAACAGACGCCTGAGCAGCGAGGGGATGCGGTCGAAGGCCCGCGCCAACCAGACGGCGCGATAGCGCGGATAGCCGGCAAACAGTTCGTCCCCGCCGTCCCCACTGAGGGCCACCGTCACGTGCTGCCGGGTCAGTTGGGAGACGTACCAGGTGGGGATGGCCGAGCTGTCGGCAAAGGGTTCGTCGTAATGCCACACCAGTTGGTCCAAGACGGCCACGGCGTCCGGCTCGACGCGGAACTGTTCGTGCCTCGTGCCCAGCCGCTGGGCCACCAACTGCGCGTAGCGCGTCTCGTCGTATTCAGCCACGGGAAAGCCGATGGAAAAGGTGCGCACCGGCTCCGAGGCCTGTTGGCACATGAGGCCGACCACGATGGTCGAATCCGTGCCGCCGGAAAGGAACGCCCCCAGCGGCACTTCGCTCTGCAACCGCAGGCCTACCGCATCGCCAAGCAGCTGGCGCAGTTCGGCCGCATATTCACCGGCCGGCCGCGGCTCCTCCACGTTGAAATCCGGCTGCCAGTAGCGGTAGACCGATAGCTGGCCGTCGCAGTAGACCCCATAATGGGCTGGCGGCAGCTTGCAAATCCCGCGGAAGATCGTCCACGGATGGGGGACGTACTGGTAGGTCAAGTACAGATCGACGGCCTGGGGATCGATCTGGCGAGGTACCTCAGGCAGTTCCAGCAGGCTTTTCAGTTCGCTGGCAAAAAGCAGCCGGCCGGGCTCGATGCGGTAGACCAGCGGTTTCTGACCCAGCCGGTCGCGGGCCAACAGCAGCCGTCCTTGGATGCCGTCCCACACGGCCAGGGCGAACATGCCGTTCAGCTGCTTCAACATGTTCGCCCCCTCGTCCTCGTACAGATGCACGAGCACCTCGGTGTCGCTGCGCGTGGCAAAGCGGTGACCCGTGCCCTCCAGACGCCGCCGCAGTTGCCGGTGGTTGTAGATCTCGCCGTTGAACACCACCCAAATCGAGCCTGTCTCGTTGGCCATCGGCTGATGTCCCCCGGCCACGTCGATGATCGACAGTCGGCGGTGCCCCAGGGCGACCCCCGGTAGCGCCCCGCAGCCCTCTCGCACCCGATACCGGGATACATAAAGCCCTTCGTCGTCCGGGCCGCGATGCCGCAACAGGCGGACCATCCGCCGGAGCGTCGGTTCGTCCAAAGCCCTGGCCGGATCCGTCCATACCGCTCCGGTGATACCGCACATGGTGTGTCTCGGGCTCCTTGCGGAATTGACTCTGTGGGGTTGGTTTCTCCCTTGCCAGGCTCTGAAGATCTGCCGCTGGCCGAAGGCCCGCCCCCCCAAGCCCTTGTGAAGCAGGCCTTCATCCAGGTACGTGCCCAAGCAGAGCCGGGGCAGCAGACAAGGCGTAGCATCCTTCTGAACCGTGCCGCCGTTTCGATACCCGTCTTTGGGATTTCACAGGCACATCCCTGTCTCCACTGCCCCGGAAGGCAAGCCTCAGGAGGGTTCTTCCTTGATCTTGAATTCGTCGCCTTCCAGGTCGAACCCCGGGGCTTGTGTGGTCGGTTCGGCCGGCGTCTTTTCACGGGGCGCCGCGGCCGTGGCACTGGGGGCCGGCGGTGCCGCTGCACCGGGGGCGAACGGACGCTTGAGGAATGCCGTCCAGACCATTTCCCCTTTGCGGTCTTTGTCGCGGATGACCGAGACCAACTCCCAGCCCTGCTGCCCGAACAGCTGGTTCAGCTCGTCCACCAGGAACGTGTCTGTTTTTCTGGTCAGCGTCAGGTACTCCCACTTCTGCTGGGCCTGAATGGTGGCGGTTTTGGCCATAGCTCTTTCCCTCCTCATACTGGGCGGCCGATGGACAGGGTGGACCACGAACCACGTTCTATTCTACTGGAAACGCTGGACCGGATGGAGATAGAAGGGGGCCCAGGGGGCCACGGCGGCCCCACCGCAGCCACGAGCGGATAGCGTCGCCTGGTGTTCATCTCGTGTCGTCGGCCTGCAGGATCTTCACGGCCCGCCGCTTGCTGACCGGCCGGATCACCTTCCCCGGGCTCGAACCGCGCGAGACGAGCACGCAAGCCAGGGCCTCGTCGAACAGCTCGCCGAGGGCCTCCAAATGCCGCAACTGCTCCCGGCGCCGGCGGGCCAGCCGGACCGAGAGCACCTGGACCGCTCGACGGACCTCCTCCGGGCTGGCCCCACGAGGGTCGACAGCATGCCATTCGACCAGCCGGGACGCGTACTTCTGTTCATAGGTGGCCAGTTGCCGGGTCAGCTGCGGATCGGCCTGCCGTTGGCTGTCTGGATCGCGGGCCCGCTGCCAGTATTCCTGGTACTGGTGCCGGACCTCCAAGAGCAAATGATCCAAGAAATCACGGATCATCTCCACATCGTAGGGTCGAGGAAGCCCGGCCTGGCTGCTTCGCGGGGTTTCCGGCCTGCCCATATCCCCTCCTCGTATGAAAAAACTATACCCGTATGGGGGTATGCGTCATCTCCTCCGGCTTGCCTGCCAGTCGGCCGCCAGGGGGGAAGTGGCGGCAACCGCCCGTGCCTTCGCCCAACCCCGAAGTCCACCCGCGCACCAGTTGGACGGCGCTGCCTTTGTAGCTTGGCTCTCCGAGGCGAGTCTGCTTCGTAGCTCCGCTCCCCAAGCCGGGGGTCTTTCCTTTGTCGCTGTCGCAGAACCCGGCTCGGTAGAGCCGAGCTACGGTTGCATGTCCCGCTGGTACGCAAGGGCTGTTATTGAAACACCCTTGCGCGAGGAGACGCCGATAAAGTGGCGCTGCACAACTGGCCGGCCAAACCGGCATCCTCCGGCCATCCCCAAGCGTGTGGACCATCGTGGCTGGCCAACCTTCCAAGAACAAGCCTACCGAAATTGTCGTTCCTTTGTCCAGAAAACTCGGCCGCGCAGCCGGGGCAGTGAAGGTGGTGGTTTCTATTCCTTTCTTGTCTTGTTCTTTCCTGGGGCCCCGGACGGCCCGGCCAGCCAGCGGCCGGATGCGAAAGGTTGCTTGCCATCGGCTTCGGGGGTAGACTCGCTTTCGTTTCCTTAGCCTGTTTTCGGTACCGGCGGGCAGCAGCTCAGCGTGGAATGAAGTGGAATGAAAATGAAGATGAACGGACAAGCGGTCAAACGTGCAGGTCTCGTGGTCGTCACCGCCTGGCTCGGGGTGTCGGTGGCGGCTTGGGGGGACGGATTGCAGTGCGGCCAGGCTCAGGTGCGATTGAACGGTCGGCCAGCGCCGCTGACCAGTCGTTCCGTGTGCGGGTTCGCCGTTGTGGCCGCCCCCGACGGCCCGCAGCTGGCCGTCATGGGAGAGCGCGACGGTTGGTTGGCGAGCGTGCAGGGTGGTGAGAGTATCGAGATCGCAGTGCCGCTGGAAGGTTTGGAACGTCCTGGGGCGATCGTTCTGCAGGCCGCGCTGGAGCGAGGTCAAACGGCTGACGTGGGGATGTCGTTGGACGGCGTGGGCGAGCGTCGAGTGGCGCTTGGGGGTTCGCCGACACAAGTGCGTTTGGACATCCCACGGCCGGTTGGCCAGGCGACGTTACGGGTTGAAGTGGCTCTAGCAGAGGGGGACGCGGCTGTCCGCTGCCGTGGCCTTGTATGGATTGCGGACGGGAAGCGCCAAACCATTCGGTTATCGCTGGCCGGCCCGGACGGCCGAATGTGTCCGCTGCCCCCGTTGCCGCCGATGCGGCCCGCCATCCAGCGGGCGTTGATCGAGTGGGATTGGCGCATGCAAGACGGGATCGGCACGCCGCGCGAGCCGAGCAGTTTCCGGGAGGCCATCCAGCGGGCTTTGCGCCGCGGCGACGCATTTCTGGCCGATCTCCAACGCCGTACGTCGCTACCTTGCGAGTTGCAGGAGCGTTGGCGTGCGTTGCGCGAACGGTTCCGCCGCTTCGAGAAGGCCGGGGCGAACGACTTGCAGTGGGAGTCGCTTTGGCTGGAGGTCCACTGGACGCGAAGGCGCATCGTGTTTTCCGACCCGTTGGCCCGCATCGGGCCCCTGTTGATCGTGAAGTGGACCCCGCCCAGCTTCAGCCACCAGTTGACACAGTATGTGGGCCGGTACGCGCGCCCAGGGGGTGGCTTGTTCGTGTTGGAGGAACCGGGACGGTCGATGCGATGCCGTCAACTGGTGGCGGATCAGTTGCCGGCGGGCAGCTTCCTGCAACCGGACGTCTCCTACGACGGCCGGCGTATCCTGTTTGCCTATTGCCAGGTCCGGGCCGATCCGGAGCCCGGACTGGCGGGCCAGCCGGGACGGCGCTACCACTTGTACGAAGTCGGCGCCGATGGTTCCCACCTGCGCCAGCTCACTGACGGCCCCTATGACGACTTCTCGCCCCGCTATCTGCCCGACGGGCGCATCATCTTCATCTCCACGCGCCGTGGCGGCTGGCATCGGTGTGGCGGCCGGCCCGGGCTGGGCTGCGAGAACCACACACTGGCCCTGGCCAACGCCGACGGCTCGCAGCCGCGCACCCTTTCGTTCCATGAGACCCAGGAATGGGACCCGGCCGTGCTCAGTGACGGCCGCATTATCTACACCCGCTGGGACTACGTGGATCGGCACGCCGTCTACTACGAACAGCTCTGGACCACCCGGCCCGACGGCAGCGGGGCGGCCATCTATTTCGGCAACAACACGTTCAACCCGGTGGGGATCTGGGAGGCCCGGCCCGTGCCCGGCTCGTCGAAGGTGATGGCTACGGCGGCGGCCCATCACGCCATGACGGCCGGATCGGTGATCCTGGTGGACGTCCGGCGCGGTGTCGACGGCTTGGGCTCGATCACTCGCTTGACACCCGATGCCCCTTTTCCTGAGAGCGAAACCCGCGTCCCACCGCGTGGTTGGCACGCTCCGGCCGGACTCGCCGGGCCGCCCCCGACGCCCGTCGAAGCCCGTCGCTGGCCTGGGCATTGCTACAAGAGCCCCTATCCCTTGTCGGAGAAGCATTTCCTTGCGGCGTACAGCTTTGATCCGTTGATCGGCGAGCCGGATGCGTGCTCGCCCAACATGTTCGGCTTGTACCTGGTCGATGCCTTCGGCAACAAAGAGCTGCTCTACCGCGATTTGAACCTGAGCACCGTTTGGCCCGTGCCGCTCGCGCCTCGACCGCGACCGGCGACGCTCGAGCGGGCCCGGCTCGACGTGGCCGAACCTGCGCAGCGCCCGGCAC
>DQVB01000047.1 GCA_015661985.1 Planctomycetota bacterium
CAAGCACACACACGAAAGAAGCGAAAACCACCAGCAAGGTCCCCCTAATCAAAGATGTTTACAGCACTGGAGCGCGGACCCACCATGCGGTGAAAGGAGCTCATGCGGCGCTCGGTGGCGGGCCGGCGCTAACTTTTGCGGCGTGCCCAATGTGTGTCGCTCGCACGATGCCAAAGCCGCTTCCGGCTCGTTCCCCGTCCCGGCGCTTGACCCACCCTACGGCCTGGGAGATGACGTCCAGGCCGAGGGTGTGGGACTTGACGACTTCGCCGTGTTCGATCGTTCCGTCGGCATTGAGGTCCTGCTTCTCTTCCAGGATCTGGGTGTAGCCAGTGGGGTTGTTGGCGTCGATGAGGTAAAGCGCTTCGGTGCCGTCGATGGTTTTGCAGATGCGTATGCCGCGGTCGTTGTATTCGTAGTTGGTGGTCGTGTCGGGGGTGCCGTCGCCGCCGGAGTCGATTTGAGCCTGCGGCAGCCTTGCCTGGAAATTGTGAGAGTAGTTGGCCACAGAGGTCACAGAGGACACAGAGTCGGTGACGGTCTTGGCGGTATCCTTTCGCCGGAACTACGCTGCGTTCGTTTCAGCCTAAAGCTCTTCTCATTCGACCTCGGCTGGCCCAGCCGCCCCGAGCCGGTGGCCGTATTGTCGTAAACGGACTGGGCAACCACGCCCTCGCGCTTTTCGGCCTTGCGGAGCCGGATGGCCTGAATGAAAATATCCCGCTCGTTCATCTTCCACCCATCCTGGGGGCAGCCGCGAATCGGCCTTCCCCAACCCAATGCGGCAAAAGCCGGCCATTTGCGCAGGCGAGAACAGGAAAAATCGCCAATACCCTCCCAGGTGCGGGGTTAACCGGCCTCGGTTTCTTTCCGAAGCCACGCCTTGGCGTAGGACCACCAGTGGTCGGTTGTCCTGGGGGAGATGCCGAGGATCTCGGGCGCCTGCTTGATTGCGAGCCCCCGAACCAGCGCACCGTGACCAGCTGAGCCGATTCTTCGTCGGGCACAGCCTGAGTTACGTTTGCTTGGGGAACAAAACGCAGTGCAAAGTTCGACAGCGCCTGGGTGACGGCCGCGTGCAGTGCCGAGCGTCTCGTCTTTCCCTGCCCTCGGGTTGAGCACGATAAGCGGAGGCCGGCTTGGGAAAGGGTAAGAGCTTTTGGGGCCGATGTGGTGTTCAGTCGGATGGTCCGCCGGGGACGATGGGCACGTGGATGACGGTGGGCCGGCCGGCGGCCAAGGCTTCTTGGAGGGCGGGCACCAACCGCTCGGCGCTTTCCACGCGCAGCCCCACACAGCCGAAACCTTCGGCCACTCGGTCAAGCCGGGTGGGCCCGAGCGTGCTGTACAGGGGCTGGCCGTACTGTTTCGTCTGCCCGCTGGCCGTGATTCCCCAGCGCTGGTCGTCGGCCACCACGGCCACAAAGGGCAAGTCCTGGCGGGCGGCGCACTCCAGCTCGGCCACGGTGAAAGTGAACGAGCCGTCGCCGGAAAGGAGAATGACCGGCCGATCCGGATCAATGGCTCGGGCCGCGATCGCTCCGGGCAAGCCCCAGCCGACCACGCCGCTGGCTCCACAAGTGATCCAGTGCCCGGGGCAACGGTTCGGGAGCAGCTGGTGGAACCACTGGCCGATGTTGCCGCCATCGACCAGCCAGACCGTCTCCTCGGTCACCACCTGGTGGATCGCTTGAACCACATCGCAGCCGTTGATCCCGGGCCGGAGTCGTGTGGCCGTTTCCAGGCACTGCTGTCGGAACTGCTGGCGCCGGCGCCGCGCTTCGGCCAGCCAAGACTCTGCTGGCGGACAATTCAGCCGCCGACATTCATCGGCCAGCTGCTCCAGCACGGCGGCGGGTGAACCGAGGATGCTCAAATGGGCATCCAAGCCGTTGCGCAGCCGGGACGGGTCGGCATGGATGCGCACCACTTGAGCATTCGAGGCCAAACCGGGCGGCGAAATCTGACACACGCGGTAGTCGAACTCCGCACCGGCCAGGATCACGAGGTCGGCCTCAGCCAGGATCCGGGGCTCTCCCGAGGCCGCTCCCACGACGCCCAAAAATGCTTCGTTCGTCTGAACCACACTGCCGCGGTCCCAGATGGGCAGCATGGTGGGGATCCGCTGCTGGGTGAGAAAGCGGGCCAAGGCCACCTCGCCTCGTGCGTAGTACAGCCCGCTGCCGATCACCAGCACCGGCCGCTCGGCCTGCCGCAGCATTCGGGCTGCTTCGGCCACGAGGTCAGGATCGCCAAGCCCGGCCAACGCCACTTCGCCTCGCCGGACCTTCGAACGGATCACGTCCTTGTTGTCCACCTCGGCGCTGCCAACATCCAGCGGCATGGCCAGGTGCACAGGACCGGGCCGGCCGCTGGTGGCCGCGGCAAAGGCCTCATGGACGAACTGGCCGACTCGGTGCGGTGTGTCCACCAGCCGAGCGTACTTGCAGATGGGTTCGGCCATCGGCACAGGATTGAAGTCCTGAAAATTGCCCCATCCCAGCTCGGCCAGCGGCGTAATGCCCGTGATGAGCAACATGGGCGCCCCGTCGAACCACGCGTTCAACACGCCCGTGAGCGCATTGGCGTGGGCCACCGCCCCGCTGACGGCACACACGCCGACGGACCGAGTGAGCCGGCCGGTCACTTCAGCCATGTAGCCGGCTGCCTGCTCGTTGCGCACGTCGATCATCCGCATGCCGGCTTGCCGACAGGCTAAGTAAATCGGATCCAGGCCATGACCGTTGAGCGTGGCGATGAACTTCACGCCCCGAGCTTGTAGTTCTTCCACCAGGATCTCCGCTCCCGTCATGACGGTCTCCCTCCTGCTGCTATCGGCCACCCCGGCCTGCAACGGCGCATGCGAGCCGGGAGCCACGTCCGGATACGGGCTCCCACGCTTTGACAGACGTTCATCCCAACGTTGCGGAAAGGAAATGTAGGATGGGCATTCTTGCCCGTCAATCATGGGCTCGGCCAGCGACTCCGGCTGGTACGGCAAAACTCAGATTTCGAGGCTGTTTCAAAACCTCCGTCCGGAAGGGCACTGGAGAGCTGCA
>DQVB01000242.1 GCA_015661985.1 Planctomycetota bacterium
ACAGCCTGGGGCGGGGGGCCTAGAATTCGAGGCTTACGCGACGCTGGTTCACGCCCTTTGTCCGCAGTTGTGTGGTTTCCAGTCCTTTTTGGATGTGGGCCGGATAGTGGACTGCGGCACGGGTTCAGGACGTGCAGGCAAACGACCAGGCCGACATCCCAGACGGGACCGGCGGTTGTGCCTTCTGGCGGATCAGGCCGATCGGGTTGGGATGTGAGTTTCAGCTACCGTACGTTTGGCCTGAGCCTTTGGCCGCTTTCAGTACAACGGGTTGGGCAGGGGCCGGTTGTCTTGTGTGTTTGCCGTAGAGGTCGCCAGCGCGGGGAGAGATGGTTATTGAACAGCACTGAGCCGAGTCGATCCGGATGAAGCTGGCAGTGGTAGGCAAAGGCGGGGTCGGCAAGACCACGTTGGCGGCGGCGTTGGCCCGCTGGCTGAGTCGTTCTGGCCCGGTCGTGGCCGTGGACGCCGATCCGGACGGCAATCTGGCCGCTGCTCTGGGAATCCCGCCCGAGCGTGTGCCTGAGCCGATTGCGGGGATGCGGGATCTGATTCGCGAGCGGACCGGCGCCCGGGACGAGGGCGCCGGTTTGATGTTCAAGCTGAATCCCGAGGTGGCCGACCTGCCCGATCGCTTTTCCGTCGATGCCGGGGGGGTGCGGCTGTTGGTGTTGGGCACGGTCGAATTGGGCGGCAAGGGCTGCATGTGCCCGGAAGGGGCAGTATTGAAGGCCTTGATGCAACATCTTCTGTTGCGCGTTCCGGACCATGTGATTTTGGACATGGAGGCGGGGCTGGAGCACATGGGTCGGGCGTCGGCCAGCGGCGTGGACGCCATGATCTCGGTGGTGGAGCCGGGGATGCGCAGTGTGCAGACGGCCGTGCGGATCCAGAAGTTGGCCCGCGATATCGGCATCCAGCGCATCTTTGTGGTGGTCAACAAGGTCAGCGACGCCAATCAGCGCGAGGCGATCCTGCGTTGTTTCGATAATCAGCTGGTGATCGGGACCCTTCCGTTCAGCGCCCCGTTGGCCCGGGCCGACCTGGAGGGCCGATCCGTGGACGTGGACGATCGGGCCTTCCAGGAGGCGGTGGGGCGGTTGGGGGAAGCGTTGGCCAGCCGCCTCGGTTGCGGGACCGGACCGGGCTGATCGCCCCGGGGGCCTGTGCTTCGATTCGATATTTGATTCGCCACCGACTGAAATCCTGCAAGATGACTAAGGAGAAGGCTATGACTCAATGGAAGCCGCAATCAGCGGATCCGGCCGCTCAACAGATGATCGATATGTTGCCCCAGGTGGACGTGCGCACCGCTTGGGACCGGTTCCACTCGCAGCAGCCTCAGTGCGGCTTTGGCAAGTTGGGCATCTGCTGCCGCAACTGTTTTATGGGACCGTGCCGGATCGATCCGTTTGGTGGGGGACCCCAGGAGGGGATTTGTGGGGCGACGGCCGATGTCATCGTGGCTCGCAACTTGCTGAAAGACGTTTGTGCCGGCACCGCTGCCCATTCGGACCACGGGCGCGAGGTGATCAAGGCATTGCATTTGGCGGCCGAGGGCCGATCGGACGCCTACAAGGTCCGCGGGCGCGGCAAACTGCACAAGCTGGCCGAGGAATACGGGATCGCTCGTGACGGCCGCAGCGACGAAGAGGTGGCCAAGGAGTTGGCTGAACTGCTGCTTGGCGAATTCTCCAAACAGGACAACATCCTGGCCAACGTGGCCCGCGCGCCGGAGCAGCAGCAGAAGAACTGGAAAGCCGCCGAGGCCACGCCGCGGGGGGTCGACCGCGAGGTGACCACGGGCATGCACATGACGCACGTGGGCGTGGACAACGAGCCGGAGCATCTCATCCTGGCCGCCGCCCGTGTTGCCCTGGCCGACGGCTGGGGCGGGTCCATGATTGCCACCGATGTGTCAGACGTGCTGTTCGGCGAGCCGCAGCCGCTGCGTTCGCGCGTCAACCTGGGTGTGTTGAAAAAGGACGAAGTAAACATTCTGGTCCATGGCCACGAGCCGACTTTGTCCGAGGTGATCGTGGCGGCGGCCCAGGATCCGGAACTTCTGGCCGAAGCCAAGGCCAAAGGGGCCAAAGGGATCAACCTGGCCGGCATCTGCTGTACGGCCAACGAAATCCTCATGCGTCACGGCCTGCCCATTGCTGGTAATTTCCTCCAGCAGGAATTGGCCGTGTTGACCGGCGTGGTCGATGTGATGCTGGTCGACGTCCAGTGCGTGTTCCCGGCGCTGACCGAGTATCAGAAGTGCTTCCATACCAAGGTGATTTCCACCAGTCCCAAGGCGAAGTTCCCCAACGCCACGCATGTGGAGTTTCACGAAGAGCGGGCCATGGAGACGGCCCGAAGGATCGTGCGCATCGCTATCGACAATTTTGGCAACCGTAATCCCGGCCTGATCCGTTTGCCCGAGATCCAGGAGAAGCTGGTGGCCGGGTTCACCACGGAGGTGATCCACCGAATCCTGGGCGGGCGGTACCGTCCCAGTTACAGGCCGTTGAACGACGGCATCCAGGCCGGGCGATTGCGCGGTGTGGCCGGTGTGGTGGGGTGCAACAATCCGCGTTTCCCCCACGACGAAGCGCACCTGGCGATGGTCAAAGAACTGATCCGCAACGAGGTGCTGGTGGTGCAGACGGGCTGCAGCGCCATTGCCTGTGGAAAAGCGGGATTGATGAGCCCCGAAGCGGCATTCAAGTTCGCCGGTAAAGGCATCCAGGAGATCTGCGAAGCGGTGGGCATACCGCCCGTACTGCACGTCGGCTCTTGTGTGGACAATACGCGGATCCTGACCGCTTGTGCGGAGATGGTCAAAGAGGGAGGCATCGGCGATTCCTTCGACAAGTTGCCGGTGGCCGGCGCGGCGCCGGAGTGGATGAGCGAGAAGGCCATTTCCATTGGTATGTACTTTGTAGCCAGCGGCATTTCGGTGGTGATTGGGCAGCCGCTTCCGGTGGAGGGGAGTCCGTTTGTGACGGACCTGTTGACGAAGCAGTTTGACAAGTATTTCGGCGCCGTGTGGCACTTCGAGTCGGACCCGATCAAGGCCGCCCATTGGATGATCGACATCATCGACCGCAGGCGAGCCGATTTGGGGCTCCCGCCACCGATGTACCCCGTGCCCTATGCGCCGAAGACGGCCGCGGAGGTGCCTCAAGTGCACGCGACGGCTGCGGGCGAGGCGATGGCGGCGGTGGGCAGCTGCCCCGGGCGGGAACGGATCGAAGACTGAGCCGGTCGGAGGGCCGGAGGTTCGTGAACATCGAGGAGGGATGGCGACGTGAAACGCATCCACGCTGATGTGGCCAAATGCTTGGCCTGCCGCACGTGCGAGTTGGCCTGCGCGCTGGCTCACGCGGATACCGATGACCTGGTTCGAGCCATTGGCCGCGGGGCGCGACCGCGGATCTACATCGAACCGGCCGGGCCTTTGGCGGTGCCGCTCCAGTGCCGGCATTGCGACGACGCCCCGTGTGTGGCCGTCTGCCCCACCGGGGCGTTGTGGCGCGCCGGCCAGAACGATCCGGTCCTGGTGGAGCAGTCGAAGTGTATCGGTTGTGCCTTCTGCGTCCAGGCCTGTCCGTTCGGCGTCATCGTCTTGGCCGAGCCTTCCGACCAGCAGGAACCGGGTTCAGGCCGAGTGGTGATGAAATGTGACCTTTGTATCAACCGCTTGGCCGAAGGGCTCCAGCCGGCCTGTGTCAGCTCGTGTCCGGTCGACGCCCTGGCCTTTGTGGAGATGGACGAGGTGGCCAGACGAGCGCGGGCCCGCACGGCCGCCGCCTCCTCCTGGGACGGCCAATCGGCGGTGGGGCCCGCGGGCGGTCCGTAGGAAGCGGTGCCAGGCAGGCGGTGCGAGGGAGGCGTTGAGGTGTCCGTAAAA
>DQVB01000723.1 GCA_015661985.1 Planctomycetota bacterium
ATTATTGGGATAGTGAAACCATTTGTTCTTTTGAGGCCACCAGAACAACGGTTTGAACAAGTCGTGCCACAGCCAAGCGACAAATTCATCTCGGTTGCTGCCCGCCAGTAACGCTGTCATCGCTTCGTGTAATGGCAACGAGGCGAAGTTGATCGCCTCTCCCTTGCCGGTTGAGGCATCTACCGTTCGGGAGATCGGGCCAAAGTCGAACTCATTCATCGGTCTGCTCTCCGCTCTCCCTTTTTGCGGCTTTGTATGCCGCCCACTCTTCACTCAGATGCCGGTCGGTGTAGTAGTAGATCCCATCAGCCAAGCTGTTCTCCAGCCGCAGGAAGCGGGCGAAGCTGCCGCCGGCGCGGCCCAGGTAGAGCTCGTCCACCAGGATATCCACGAACTCCCCCACCAGCCGGCCCAGTTGATCACCCCGGGCACGCACGAATATCTCGCCCCGCCGGCTCTCCTGGCGGCGCTCCAGACCCTTGAGCAGCGTGCCCGCCGTCAGGCGCTTCAGCTCGGCGATGCTCTGCTCCGAAGGCCGCCGCCCGCCGATGGCCGCCTCCCGCATCTCCGGGATCATTTTCTGCGCCTTGCGCATGGCCGAGACCCCCTCACGAAAGACCAATTCATACCGTCGTGCCTTGCCCCGCCTCGTGGTGCCCCGCGGCAGGGCGATCTCCAGCGACTTGCTGGCAATTCGTTCGACCAAGTCCATCATCTCACCTCCTCGAATGTCTAGAAGCACCTCACAGGCCACGTCAAAGGGGCTGTAAGGCGATTGGCCATCGTTCTCACGACCATATTCCTTGTAGAAATAGGCGCCAGCCAACGGGTCCGCATTCAAACGTCCCAGCCGTCCGGCGATGTCCTTGTCCTTGTTGGGTCGCAGGCCGGCCGTCACCGTCCACAGGGCCGCGCTCAGGTCCAGCACCCGCTCCAGCCCGCTGCGCTCGCCCTTTTCCCGCCCGTAGAGCGTGACCTCCTCGGCCTGCCCGCCCAGCAGGCCGCGCAGCGCCGGAGGCGGGCCATCCAACGTGATCGTCGCCTTCAGTTCGGCGGGATCGGCGACCGGCAGGTAGGGGCGCTCGGTGACGTAGACCTTGCAACTGGTCAGCCCGCTGATGACCGCTGCGGCGAAGAGGGCCTTGGCCCAGGCCTCGGTGCGGGTGGCAACGCGGGCGTCGTCGGGTTCGGTGTCGCGGGCCGCCTTCTCCCAGGTGATGAGATAGTAGTGCGGCTGGCCTCGGATGCGCCCCAGGGAGACTCGTTCGCCCACGAATCCTCGTCCGCCCCAACCGGCGATCTTGTCTGCCTCGCGCTCCAACACCTCCTGCAGGTCCTCGATCCACGCCGGATCGAAGGCGCGATGCTCCAGCCAGTAGCGCGGCAGACCGGGGTCGCCCTTGCCGTAGTCGCGCACCGGCAGGCCGGTCACGCGGCGGAAGGGAGCCAGGAGCGGCTCGAAAAGGCGCAGATGCTCCGGCGTGAAGGAAAAAGTGGGCAGCACGTAGAGGTAGATGCGGCGCGAGTTCTTGTAGTGGGCGGTGGAAGGTAAGCCCATGCCCAGCACCTTGCGGAAGATGAACTCCAACTGGCAGACCGGACACCAGAGGCGATTGCCCTGCGGCGCTTCGCGGGCGGGGAGGACGCGGTTGGAGAACACCCGCCCGAAATCATCCAGGATGCCTGCTCGCAAAGGCTGCACATAATCGCTGTGCCGATTGCAGATGGAGCACACCCGCCCCGTGTGTCCCTTCCGTTTTGGTGACACATAGCCCGCCAGGCTGTCGGCGGCCAGTTGGCTGGTCGGGGCGAAGGAAAGATACAGATGCTCGGCCAGGTACGCCTCCAGGTCCTGGCGCAACCCCAACTCGGCGACGGCGGCCTGCCGTCCGGCCTGAGTGTCCACCTGGCGGAAGGCCTCCAGCACGCGGCGGTGCAACCGTTCCAGCACCTGCTCCAGCGATGTGGCCTCGGCCGGGCGGTCGACAAAGTCGGGGCCGCGCAAAAAGTGGTAGGCGACCACCAACACGTACTTGCCGATCCCGCCCCGCGCCCACACCTCGGCTTCCCGGCGCAGGTTGTCGGCCACGTCCGGCGGGTGGGCAAAGACGCGCAGAAACCACTCCAGCCGGTTCTCGGCCGGGTTCAGGTCGCGCAACAGGGTGTCCACGTAGAGCAGATAGCGCCACACCTGGGACCAGAGCTCGTTGAACGTCTTGTGCTCTTTGGGGTTGAGCAGTTGAATGCCGAACCGTTCCTCGACCGTGTCCCGCCACTCGGCGGTCAGTTCCTGCCGCTTGCTGACCAGGCCGTCTATCTCCTTGAGGGCCTTTCGTGCGTCGGGTTTGGCCAACAGCGTTTCATCGTGGACGGCCTGAAGTAGTTCCTCTGCCGTGGCAAAGGCGTAGACGTAGCGCTCAAAGTCGAACTTTTGGCGACGCAGTCCGTCGCGGATGGCATCGGCGCCGCCACCCTGGGTCAGCGATTGGAGCACTCGCCCAGCAACGGCTGAGATCAGGCCGTCAGCGGCATTTCCGTCCAGCCCGTTTGGCCCCAGATAGAGCGTGCCTGTCGCAAAGTAGAGCAGCGGGTAAAAGCCCAGTTCGTCTGCCAACTGCTGAACCACTGCCTGGTGGATGGTGTTGGTCAGCACGCCCCGCACATCTTTGATCTCGTGGTAGTAGAGGGCATACTTGCCCGGCGGGCTCTTGGGGGCGAAGGCCGGCCCCAGATCGGCCAGGTAGCCTTCCAGCGAAGCCTTTGCCTCCTCCGGCATCTTGACCGAAGCGAAAGTATCCGCCAGGCGTACCAGCAGCCACAGACGAGAGGCACCTGCTTCCCCGCTCACCAGGAGGTCCCCATGTTTGGGGCTACGCTTGTGAACGTTGGCAGCCCGCATCAGATGCTCGTCTATCGCGGCAAACTCGTCCAACCCCAGCCGTTCATACTCCTCGCGCAGTCGTTCCAGGGGAATGCTGAACTGCGACGAGCCGAGCAGTTTCACACCCTCGTCCTTGTGCACTTCGTGCACGGTGTACAACGCCAGCGCCTTGCGGAACGCATCCTCATCCAGACCAGGCACGGACTCGTTTCGAGTGATCAGGAACTTGACCAGTTCCGCCAACCCGAACACGCCATTCACGATGTGGGCAAAGTGAGACTGCTCTGGCAGGTGTGGATAGTCCCGCCCGCCCTTAACCAAGCCGAGGTGGTACTGCCAGCGCAGCATAGCCGGAACAAATTGCTGAACGTACTCATCCAGTACCTGTCCAACGCCATCCACTGTGAGCATAGTCACCTCCGTGCTTCTCAACTTGATTCTGGGTCAGAGCATCATATCCGCGTCATAACCCTTCGCCTGCTCAGCGCCCTGACGGGCTGCCGGAGTAGCCGGACCTTAGTCCGCCCCTACACCTCTAAGTTAATATGTCCCCTGGCGTCGTTGGATCGTCAGATCAGAAGCCAGTCTTTCACGGCCAACACGGTTGGCCTGCTACTCCATTTTGAGAGGGTCGAGCAATCCTGCCGGGAATGTGACATTGTCAAGGTAGTTGCCCC
>DQVB01000556.1 GCA_015661985.1 Planctomycetota bacterium
CTCCAGAAGTTGCAGCAGCTTCCGCTGGGTACGGATCGCTGCTACGCGCTCCACCAGAGACTCACGGGCGCGCAACCAGCCTAGCATTTCGCGAGGCGGCAGGGGCCGGATCCCCGCTTGCTGCCAGCACTCGGACCACCGGTCTTCCACCTGTTGGGCCTCGTCCCGCAGGGTCTGCAGACGCTCGGTCAGCTCGGCGACCTGTCGGTCCAGGTTTTCGCAGACCGCCTGGAGATGCGCTCGGCGGGCCACACGGTCCGCCTCGCGCCGCAGCCGGTCGGCCACCTCGTCCGCCTCCGCCACCGACTGCTCGTAGGCGGCGGCCAGGTCGCGGCCTTCGAACCAGGTGATGAACTCCTCGTACTGGTCCACATCCGCTTCGCCCTCCTGCCATTCGGCCTTGATCACCTGCCACCCCAAGTCGCGGACTCGCCGGCTCTGTTGGAGATCTTTTTCGGTGGGCACGTCGCCGGCCAAGCGGATTTCCTCTATCTGCCGGAGGTAATGGGAGCGGTTCGTTTTGGCGTCGTCCCGTTTTTCTTCCGTCGCCCGGATCTGCTGCCGCAACTGGGCCAACTGTTCTGCGAAGCGTTCGACCGTTTCCACCTGCGGCACCGGAAGTTGGTCGACGGCTTCCAGGGGGCCGGACCACAGGCCCAGTCGCGCCAGCTGGGCTTCCGCTTGCTGTCGCATCGAAGCCAATTGAGCGGCGGCTTCGGCCCGTTGGGTCTCCAGGTCGCCTTGGGCCAGCAGGCGTCGGAGAAGGTCCTGCAAAGCGTCCGTCTGTCGGGGTGGCGGGAGCTGTTCCAGCTCCCTCTGGATCTCATGCCGCTGCGACTCGGCTTGCCGGATCTCTTCGAGGGCCCGCTGCCGTTGGCTGTTCAACGTCGTGTACTCATCCCCCAGCTCCTGGATGGCCATCCGCTGGGCCGTGGTCAGTCGCATGGATTCAATCTGGTCAAGGGAGCAGTCGGGGCGGAGTTCGTGGAGGATGGAGCACGCCCCGGCCTCCAGCTGCTGCCGTCTGGTTTCCAATCTCGGCAGGTCGCGTTGGGCCTTGCGGTGGCTGGCCAGAGCGTCCCGCAACTGCTCGATCGGCCCGGCCTGGGCCAGCAACTCCTCGGGCAGGTGGATGTCGCCGAGGGACTGCTCGATTGCCTCCAACTCCTGCGAGGCAGCCTGGTGCTTTTCCCGCGCCAGGGTCAACTGGGTGGTCAGCTGGCGTCGAGCCTCGGCGAAACCCGGCCGCAGTGGAGGCACCGGTCCCAGTTTTTCGAGCTTTTCCAGGCAGTCTTTGCGCCGCGCGGCCAGCGGCAGGGCTTGCTGGTACCGCTCCAACCGGGCTCGCCGCCCGATCAGGTCGGCCAGTCGCCTGTCAATTTCGGCCAACCGGCTTTGGGCGTCGCGGAGTGCCCGCTCATGCCTCTCCCACTGTGATCCAGCCAACTGGCACCGGCGCAATTGCTTTCGGGACTCCTCCAGGGTTTTGAGCTTGCGGTTCAGCCGTGGTTTTTGCGCTCGCGGGGTGAACAGCGTTTGCGTCTCTTCGGCCAATTGCCGTTGGATCTCGCGCAGCTGTCCGATCCCTGCCCCGGCGGCAAAGAGCGACTGGCCCACGCGACCTCGGCCCGCCACGATATCCTGGCCGCCGCGCACCAGTTCCTCATGGTCAATGCCGAACCGGGTGACGAAGGCGTCGCGGTCCACATCACCCAGGATTGCTCGCAACACTTCATCGTCCATGGGCGTCTTGTTGTCCGCCCCGAGCAAAGTGCCTTTGCGTCCCTTGCGGCGGATGAAGTCGATCGTGCGTCCGTCGGCCGCACGCAGCGCAGCCCCAATCCGCAGCTGCGCCGGCGGGTGCAGAAACGCGTCCGGCGTATTGGCCGGGATGCCGTAGAGCATCTGTTCGATGGCCCGTAAGGCCGTGCTCTTGCCCGCTTCGTTGGGCCCGTAGATCAAGTGCAGCCCCTCGTTGCCCGCCGAAAGATCCAAACACAGATCGGTGAAGGGGCCAAAGGCCAACAGGCGAAGTTGGAGAATCTTCATGGCACGAGCGGTCGTTCCGTTCAGGGCCTATGCCCTACCGCAGGTTTGAGCCATAACGCAAGGAAATCAGGATGCGAAATTCGGAATCTGAATATCGAATACCGAAACAAACCGTGTCTGTCTCAACATGGCCGAGGCTTTGATGGGTAGCCGAGGGGCTGGGTGTCCCTATCGTGCCCACAGGATGCCGCAAGCGGCGCATGACATCCATCCTCTGAAAACCTGGCCCGCGCGATGCCCCACTTTAGAGTGGGCCATTCACTGCAGACAACGGCCTCGCTGTGTCAAGGTCGACCAACACCGTCTCTACGGTTCAACTCTTGCGCGTTTTACGGTCGCTGGCCATTCCGAACCATTTTGCCCCTCAGTCCGCACAGCGTCAAGTCTACTGCGGGGAGTTGTTCTTGTCCCCCAGCGTTGCAAAAAGGAAACGTGGGATGGGCATTCTTGCCTGTCAATCATGGGCTCGACGGGCGACTCCGGCTGGTGCGGCGAAACTCACACCTTGTGACATCTCCCATGCCCAATCTTCTGCGCGTTTCCTTCCCACTTATGACGGAGAGGAATGTCCATCCTGCGCCCCCGGTTTGGAACGCCTTGGTGACGTCGGAAACAGCCGTCCATACCGAACGGCTGGGCTTCCGGTCCCGGATCAACGTGTGGGAAGACACGGCGGGCATGGCCTTGGGCCGCGGGAACGGCAGAGGACGCCGGGTTTTCTTGGGTTTGCCTGTAGTGTACAATCTCGCGCACCGCTGAATCGTTCAACTCCAAGCCGGAGGCGTGCCGGACAGGAGGCGCGCCGCGTGCACGCCTGCGGAGCGTCTCGGGCTGTGTCGAAGAAAAGGAGTCCAAGGGATGTCCGTACCCGATCGGGCGCAGTGGGCCAGGGGCACTCGCACGGTCCACCATCCGGATGCCGAAGTGCCTTCACGGCCGGTGGCCACGCCGTTGTACCAGAGTTCCACCTTCCAGGCCCAGCGCGCCGCGACGGTGGCACAGTATGCCGAGCAGATCCAGCCGCAGGCTTTCTACACGCGCTGGGGCAACCCGACGGTCGAGGTGTGGGAGAAAGTGATGGCCGACCTGGAAGGAGGCCAGCGGTGTTTGGCCTTCGCATCGGGGATGGCGGCGGTGAGTACTACGCTGCTGGGGCTTTTGGAACGGGGCGACCACGTGGTGGCCGGCTCGTCCTTGTACACGGCCACCACACGGGTCTTGGCCGAGGACTTGCCCCAGTTGGGAATCCAAACCGACTTCGTCGATCCGGCCGATCCGGGATCGTTCGAGCGGGCTGCAAGGCCCGCGACGCGCATGTTTTACGTCGAGTCACCCACCAACCCGACCTTGGGGCTCGGGGATCTGGCGGCCCTGGGCGACGTGGCTCGTCGCCGCGGGATCACCATGGTGGTGGACAACACCTTTGCCACGCCGATCAACCAGCGCCCACTGGCGCTGGGTGCCCACGTGGTGATCCACAGCGCCACGAAGTACCTGTCGGGCCATTCCGATGTGGTGGCCGGCTGCGTGGTCACTGACACGGCCACGGCCGAACGCCTATGGCACAAGCGGACTTTGCTGGGCACCAGCCTCGATCCCTTCGCCGCCTGGCTTTTGTTGCGCGGCATGAAGACGTTGGCGGTGCGCGTGAGCCGGCAGAATGAGAACGCCTTGGCCGTGGCCCGAGCCCTGGAGCGGCACCCCGCGGTGCGACGTGTCATCTATCCCGGGCTACGCAGCCATCCGCAACACGCCTTGGCCTGTCGCCAGATGGACGGGTTCGGCGGGATGGTGGCCTTCGAAGTACGCGGCGGGCGTCAGGCCGGCACGCGCCTGGTCGAATCGACCCGCCTGGCCCTGTTGGCCGTCAGCCTCGGCGGTGTGGAGACGCTCATCGAGCATCCTGCTTCTATGTCCCACGCCATGCTCGATGACGATCAGCTCCAGCGGGCGGGCATCCCTCCGGGCCTCATTCGACTTTCGGTGGGCATCGAAGACCCGGACGACCTGATTGCCGACCTCAGGTGTGCCTTGGACCAACTGAGCTGAAAGCCCATCCCGAAATGGGTCGAGAGGCCTGCGGTCGCCCGTCGTGGCTCGGTCGGGAGACCGGCCACGGCGTCGTTTTGGAGAGGCTTCAAGCGATCGCGTGTCGAGGGGCGCCTGCAGGTGACCGGTCTTACGCCCGGCGCGACCGGTCGGTGTAGCCGTCCGGGTGGGCTCGGAACCAGTTCCACGCCGTGCGGACGATATCGTCGATATCGGTGTATCGCGGTTTCCACCCCAACTCCTGCTGGATCTTCCCCGGATCGGCGAACAGCACGGCCGGGTCACCGGGTCGGCGCGCGCCGTACTGGACGGGGATTTCCACACCGGTGACGCGCTTGGCCGATTCGTACACCTCTCGTACCGAATAGCCGCGGCCGATGCCCAGGTTGTAGAAGCGTGCGTCGCCCGGCCGGAGGGCTTCCATGGCCACCAGGTGGGCGTCGCAGAGGTCTTCCACGTGGATGTAGTCGCGCACGCAGGTGCCGTCGGGCGTGGGATAATCCGTGCCGAAGATGGTGAACTTCTCGCGTCGTCCCAAGGCGGTCAGCAGCAACAGGGGGATGAGATGGGTCTCCGGGTCGTGATCTTCACCCAGGCTGCCGTCGGCGGCCGCCCCGGCGACGTTGAAGTAGCGCAGCGAAACAAAGGCGAAGGCCGGGTCGGAGCGGGCGTAATCGCGGAGCACGCGCTCCACGCACCACTTGCTCCACCCGTACGGGCTGATGGGCCACTGGGGCGTCGATTCGGTGATGGGCATCTGTTCCGGCTCGCCGTAGGTGGCGCAAGTGGAGCTGAACACCAGCTTCTTCACACCCGCCCCATGCATGGCCCGCAACAGGCTGACCGCCCCGCCTGTGTTGTTGTGGTAGTAGGCCAGCGGATGGCGGACCGATTCGTCCACGTAGGCCAAGGCCGCGAAATGCATGACGCAATCGATCCGGGCGCTGCGGAGCGCTTCGGCCAGGGCGTTGGTGTCGGCCAGGTCGATGGCCTGGAAATCGGCACGCCGGTCCACCGCCTGGCGATGGCCACGGCAAAGGTTATCCACGGCCAGCACGTGGTGTCCGGATTCGACCAGGAGCTTGACGGCGTGCGACCCGATATAGCCCGCTCCGCCGGTGACCATGATGTTCATCGTCGCCCTCCACTCGTCCAATGCGCCTAGTCGGCACGCCCGGTGCGTCCCCTCGCCTGCCGGACGGGCCATTCCATCGGCCCGGGCACCTCTTGCCAAGGCGGACGGCGCCGAGCACCGCGCCGCCATGCGTACCATGCCACGCGGCCCAAAAAGACCGGGTTTCCGACCAGGTACCGTTTCCCCAACCGAACCGGCTCCCGAATGAGCCGATAGAGCCACTCCAGCCCCGCCCGCCGCATCCACAGCGGGGCGCGGGGGATCCGGCCGGAGTAGAAGTCGAACAACCCGCCCACGCCCAGCGCCACGCGCACGCCCAGGCTCTCCAAGTGCTGCCCGATCCATAGCTCTTGCCGCGGAACACCCATCGCCACGAACAGCAGGTCGGCACCGGACTGGGCGATCTTTTCGATCACCAGAGGCTCCTCGGCCCGTGTGAAGTATCCGTGATGGCAGCCTGTGATGACCAGTTCGGGACAGTGCCGGTTGGCCCATGCACACACGCCCTCGGCAACGCCGGGCCGCGCGCCGAGCAGGAAGATGCGCCCGCCCGAGGCGGCCAGTGCTCGGCAGAGGGGCGGAAACAAGTCCGTGCCGTTGGCGTTGTCCCGGATCGGTGTACCCAGGGCCATGCCGGCCAACTTCAGGCCGATACCATCAGGCAGCACCAGGTCGGCACGCTGCAGCAGCCGGCGGTAATCCTGGTTCCGCAGCGCCACGTTCACGCAATGGGCGTTGACGAAGAAGACCATCCGCGGCGGTTGCCCCGGGCTGCCGGTGATCTGCTGGATCGCTTCGCCCATGGTCAGGTTGTCTACCGGCAAGCCCATCAGCCAAATGCGGCGATCCGTGGGAGCGTAGGCCAGTGGATCTGTTTGAAGTGTACTCATCTGTGGATTCTCTTGCTCACAGGGCCCTCGGCGCATCGAGCGTCGGGCTGACGCGGCGCCCGCAGCCGAGCGGGCTGTGCGCCCGCCGGTCGCGTGCGTTCATGCCGTAGCATGACGTGTCCTCCTCATCAAGGAACCCGCCTCCGCCGAGCCGGCGCGCCGGAGGGCTGGCCGGACGGACATCCACAGGCCGCTGGTCATGCCCGCAGTGAGGAAGAACAACAGGTTGAAGGCGGGAATGATGGATACCTCGTGGAACATGGCGTTCGGCAGGTAGACGGCCAGCACACCAAGGAAGAACAGGCCGTACTGGCGGGCCCAGGACGGGGCATCGCGGTTTTGCCACAGCCGCCAGGCATCACGGGCCCAGAACAGCAGGGCCGCCACGAAAAGCCCGCAACCGATCACGCCCGTCTCCGTCACCAGTGACAGGAACACGTTGTGCTGCCGGAAAGGCTTCGCCTTGCCCAGCGGCAGGGGCGTGCTGCGGTCGGCCAAATAGTCGATGCTCGCTCTGCGGTACTGGCCGAACCCGCATCCGAACAGCGGCCGGTCGCGGAACATGTTCCAGGCCACTCGGGCCAGGATGGGACGCAGCGTGACCGAGGAGGCCGTCTCTCGGGCACTCAGCCCCCTGTCGCGCCGGAAGGCCATGATGTGCTCCCACTGGGTCGCCACGGTCAGGGCGGCGGCGACGCAGACAATGGCCAGCACAGGCAGACGCCAGGCGCGGGGGATCGTCAGTGCCCCTAGCAGCACCAGGGCCAGTCCCGTGCCCATCCACACACTCCGTGTGAGCGTGGCGAAGGTGCCGACGCAGATGAGCAGGCCGAAGGCGGCCAGCCCCAGCTTGCCCGCCCGGCGGCATCGCGGCCACCACATCAGCCCCGCGCACAGGCCGACGCCCTGGAAGAATCCGCATCCGATGGGATTCAGCAGCGGGCCTCGGCCCCGTCCGAAGAACTCAGCGTACTCTGCGGACCGGACGTAGGCGGGGTAGACCAGCCACCACAGCTGGCGGACCTCGGCCACCGCTGTGACGGCCAGATATAGGGCCAAGCTGGCCAGCAGGGCGAAAGTGCCCATCACCGCCCGCTCGCTGAGCTGCGCCTGGCGCACCACCCAGTACACGCCGGCCGGCATGACGTAGAACAATCCAAGCCACGCGGCCGGCTGGCCGCCGTCGATGCGCCAGTCATGGCTGAAGGTGCTGGCCGCCAGCACCCCCACGAACAACCCCATCGCCACCTCGGCCCCGCCCAGCGGTTTAGGATCAGCCAAGCCCAGCCGCCGCCACAGCACGTACTGCACCAGCACCAGGACCCACAGCACGCGATCGGCCGTCAGCGGCACCGGACCGGCCTGAAGGTGGAAAAAGGGGTAGCCGAACACGGCGGCGGCCACCAGCACCACCAGGCTACCGGCGACCAGCCCCCCGCGGACCGCCAACACGGCGCCCCACACCAAGGCAGTTACCGCGGCAATGGCGACAAGTGCTTCCATCGTGGACCATAATAGAGAGAGAATGACCATGGAGGTACCCGCCCTACCGTACAACAAACATAGATCACGTCTGCGGGCGGCGACGTCTGCTGTGACCGGGACAACCGAACCAGACCGCATGATCGCGCCCACGCCGCCGGGGGCCGCAAGGGACGTTTCACCAAGGAATAGCCGATCCGTGGCGAAACGTCGCCGCATCCGGGCCGGCCTCGGTTTCCGGTTGGGCTCCTGAGGGCCGACGGCAGCCGGCCGAGGGCAGCCGGCCGCCCGAGGCTATCCAGGCTGGACGGGGCGGCCACCGAAACCTTGTCCGCTTTCATCCGGGAAACCGCCGAGGAGCCGCTTTGTGAGTCAATCCAGCGCAGCGTCCCCACCCGACCGCCCATCCCGTTCAACCGGGGAGCGTACGGCCGATGATACGGCCGGGATGACAGCCGACGAGTTGGCCGAGGCGAAACGTTACGGCCGGTACGACCTGGCATGCACCTTGGCCGACAAGGCCCTGGACGTGGCGTACCTGGCTGCCGTGGCGACGTTCGCTGCCCGAGCGGTCGACGGCTGGCTGGCTGGCCTCCCGTGGCTCGGCGCCTCGGATACCCTCCGCCTGGCCGCGCTGGCGTTGCTGGTCACCGCCGGGCATTGGCTGGTCGCATCGCCGCTGGCCTTCTACTCCGACTACGTCCTGGAACATCGTTTCGGCCTCAGCCGGCTCAGTTGGCGGCGTTGGCTGTGGCGATACCTGAAGAAGTGTCTGTTGGCGGCCGTGTTGGCCGTGATCGTGTTCGTCGGCTTGTTCTGGATCATCTGGACCTGCCACTGGGCATGGTGGATGGTGGGCGCGGTGGTTTTTTTCCTTTTCGGGGCGGTGCTCGGCCAGCTCTTTCCTGTGCTCATCTTGCCGCTGTTTTACCGGATCGAACGATTGGACGATGAAACACTGACCGCCCCCCTGGTCGAACTGGCCCGCGGCACGGGGATCGCCATCGAAGGTGTCTATCGGATCGCGCTGAGCGAAGAGACCGTCAAGGCCAACGCCATGCTCGCCGGGTTGGGCAGGACGCGTCGTGTGTTGCTGGGCGATACCCTCTTGAGTGGTTTTGCGCCCGAGGAGATGGAGGTGATCTTCGCCCATGAAGTGGGACACCATGTGCTGCGCCATGTGGGCAAGATGATGGCCGTGGGGCTTGTGGCCAGCGGGCTGTGTTTCTGGACCTGTGACCTGCTGTTGCGGGCATGGAGCGGCGGGGCCGGGGTGGACTACGCCCAGTTTCCAGTACATGCGTTACCGCTGATGATGCTCCTGCTCACACTGGTAACCTTGGTGCTGGGCCCCTTGCACAACGCGCTGAGCCGCCGCTGGGAACTCCAGGCGGACCGCTACGCCCTGGACCGCACCGGACGTCGGGAGGCGTTCGCCTCGGCCTTCCGCAAGTTGGCTCGGCTCAACAAGGAAGACCCCGATCCCCATTGGCTGGACGTGCTCCTCTTCCACAGCCATCCGCCCATCGCCCGGCGCCTGGCCCTGGCCGAGCAAGACATCGCCGGCGCACCGGCGGCCGACGGTCCAAGGCCGACCGGTGAAGAAGCCACTCGGCCGTCTACAGCGCCCGCCGAGTAGCCTTGAAGCGACAATTCGTATCTATCCGCTCGCCGCTTCAGCGCGTGGGTGCCCTGGCGATTGCCGGGCAGCCGGAGGCCAGGCGGTCGCTGGGGCGCCATTGGTCTTCGACACCCGCACCGCCTTACGGTCCCACAGGACGAGAAGATTAGCCACAATA
>DQVB01000617.1 GCA_015661985.1 Planctomycetota bacterium
CGGTTCCCCGAGTGGACCCTCGGGTGATCGATGTGCTGCAAACCTATCCGTGGCCGGGGAACGTGCGGGAGCTGCAGAACTACGTCGAGCGGGCCATTGTGCTGTGCCGGGGCGCGCAACTGACCATTGATCTGTTCCCGGATCATGTGCGTGGCTTGGCTCACGTGCGGTTCCGCCGCGCCGACCGCGCCGACTTGGACACGTTGTGCGAACAATTTGTCGCACAGGGCCTGGCAGAGGCCGAAAGGACCGGCCGGGATCCCCATTCGTTTGTCGTGGGACTCGCGGAGCGACGACTCATCCAGGTCGTGCTAAAGCTCTGCCAAGGCGTGCAAACAAAAGCCGCCACGCGTCTTGGGATCAATCGCAATACGCTGCACAAGAAGATCGCCGAATTCGGCCTGAATGACCAGACACGATAGACGCACCCTGAGGCGGGAGGTTTCCCGTGCCGGTCTTTCGCGACCTCGCCGCACGTGGGTAGAATGGCGATCGAGGCCGGCACGTCACAAGCGACGTCCGTCGACACGGCCGGAACGAATTCAGTCGTCCCTGGGCCGTCGAGCGACAGGGGAAACGTCCGCGAATCCGATGCGTCTGCTTCACCGGAAACACCAAAACGGGCCGACGAGCGAATCGAGAAACGAGCAGAATGGAACACGTCAAAGTCTTTTGCTTTTTTGCCAGTTACGTGGTGGCATTAGTATGCGAATGCACCCGGTTGCTTGGGCGGGCAACCTTCGGGCGTGTCCTGGCTGCGGCCTCCGCCGCAGCGGGCTTCGTTGCACACACGAGTTATCTCTGGTACCGCGCAGCGACGTCGGAGCTGCCTCCCTTGCTGAGCTCGACCCAGGATTGGTTTCTGGTTCTGGCGTGGATTGCGATTCTGGTCTATTTGTTCTTCCTGGCCGTGGATCGCCGGACGGCCATCGGGCTGTTCCTGTTGCCGCTCGTCGTTGCTTTGATTGGTGCGGCCTATTTCGTCAGCACGGATACGAACGTCCTGATTCGAGGGGAAGAAACTCGGCGGACGGCGATGCATAACTGGGCCTTGTTGCATGCGTCGCTGACGGTCTTTGGCATCGCCGGCGTGCTGCTTGGGATCGTGCTGAGCCTGATGTACCTGGTGCAACACCGACGTCTGAAACGCAAACAGGTTTTGGGGACAGGGCTGGCGTTGCCCAGCCTGGCCACACTGGCCCGATGGAACCGGTGGGCCGTCATCGTCTCGGTTCCCCTGTTGACGCTGGGGCTTTGCAGCGGTGTGCTGCTTGGCTTGGGGACGCGCAAGACCGAAACACCGGTGACTTTCGTGGATCCGTTTGTCATCGGTGTGGGGTTGACGTGGGCGGTGATGTTCGCGTTTTTCCTTTGGCTATTGCGGCGTCAAGCTCCGACGAGCCGCCGCGTCGCCTGGTTGACGGTGTGGGCCTTTGGCTTCATGTTGGTCACGATGATCAGCTTGCAGATCCTCATCCGCGGCTGGATCCACTCCTGGCATTCGCTTCTCGATCTTCCCTCGCTGTTTCCCGTCGTTTGAGTCGAAAGGAAGACGGCGTCGTGAAACTCCAGGTTGTCTATTGCAACCACCAGACGACAGACTTGAGCCTGCGGGAACGGCTTTCCTTCGGCCTGGGCGAGCGAACGCGGCAGGCCTATCAGGAATTGCGTCAGCGATTTCCAGACGCGGAGTTTGTGCTTCTGTCGACCTGCAATCGCGTCGAGATCTACGTGGCACAGGAAGGAGCGGAGAAGCCACCGACGCGGCAGGATGTCGCCCGATTCCTGTCGGAGTTTCACCGGGTTCCGCTCACGGAGTTTGCCGACGAACTGATTGACGAACACGGGCCTCGCGCCGTCCGCCATCTGTTCCAAGTGACGTGCAGTCTCGACAGTATGGTCCTGGGGGAACCGCAAATCGTCAGTCAGGTCAAGCAAGCGTACGAAATGGCCCAAGCCAACGAGGCCTGCGGCCCTTTGACGCACGCCATGTTCCAGGCGGCGATTCACGTTTCTGCTCGCGTGCGCACGGAGACCCGCCTTTCGGAGGGACGCGTCTCGATTGCCAGCGTGGCGGTGGGTGAGTTCGCCAAAAGCATTTTTGACCGTTTCGACGACAAGCAGGTCTTGGTGATTGGCGCCGGCGAGATGGCTGAAGAGACGCTCCGTTATTTGAAACACGAGGGCACGCGGTCGGTCTGCGTGGTGAACCGGAACGTGGCCAAAGCGGAGCAGTTGGCGCAGGAAGTGGAGGGAGCAATTGCTCGGCCCTTCGACGAACTGGATCAATGGCTCCCGCGTGCCGATGTCATCGTCAGCGCGACAGGGGCCGAACGTCCCATCATCACAGCCGAGCGATTTGCTCTCACCCGACACGAGAACAAGGGCAAGCCGGTTTTCATTCTCGATCTGGGAACGCCGCGCGACTTCGAACCAGCCGTCGGAGACCTTGACGAAAACGTCTTCCTCTACGACATCGACGACCTGAGGGCCACCTGCGAACGCAACCGTGCCCTTCGGGCGCGCGAAATCGAACGGGCCCTGCACATCGTGGATGAAGAAACCCGACGGTTTATGCAGGAAATTTACCACCGCGTGACCGGGCCTGTGGTGAGGCGGCTCCGCGAACGTTGGCACGAAATCAGCGATCAAGAGGTCCAACGGCTGCGGTCGAAACTGGCCCATCTTTCCGAAGAGGATCTGGCCCAAGTGGAACGCACGGTGGAGCGGATCGTGAACAAACTATTGCATCCGCCCTTGGAAACGCTGCGGGAGGAAGCACGCGAAGGTCCGCCGCACGGACTACTCGACGCTCTGAGGCGACTGTTTCACCTTCCCGACTGAATGGCACGGCCACGCGGTTTAATCCAAGAAAGTCGCGGCCGTCCCGGCGTGCGGATGGGCGCTTCGCATCCGGTCAGGTCCAAACGGTTTTCTGAACGGGAGCGTGTTATGCTGCAGGGGAACGCATCGAGAGGCCCCGTGGGGCCGGGCGTGTGGCGGTCCGTGGGATGGAACGTCATTCTGGCTGCGGCGTTCCTTTCCGCGACCCAGGCGGGGGATGCGCTTTTTCCTTCGCAATTGGTGACGTTCGAACCGTATCCACAGAACCCCGTTTTCCGGGCCCGGGGGCCGGGATATTGGGATGTCCACATCCGGGAACGCGGCTGGATCCTGAAAGAAGACACCACCTATCGGATGTGGTTTACGGGCTATGGTTCGGGGCGCAACGCCCGGCACATGTTGGGCTACGCCACCTCGACCGATGGCCTTCGTTGGAGCCGTTTCCCCGGAAATCCCATCTACCGCCAGCATTGGGTCGAGGACATGATGGTCGTGCATCTTGGCGACACGTACTACATGTTCGCCGAGGGACTCCACGACCGCGCGCAGTTGCTGACGTCGCCAGACGGTGTCCATTGGACACGC
>DQVB01000330.1 GCA_015661985.1 Planctomycetota bacterium
ATCCGCTGGCGCATCGCCTCCATCGCCTGGCTGGTGCCGATCATCATCGGCGCGCCTGGGCCGCCGCCGCTGGGTTCATCCAGCTGCGGTCGCACCAGGCGGCTGCGGCGGATGGCTTCGCCTACCAGTCGCTCCAGCTGTTCGACGTCGAAGGGTTTCTCGATGTAATCGAAGGCCCCATGCCGCATGGCTTCCACGGCTGAGGCCACGGTGGCATGGGCGGTGACCATCACCACCTGGGCACCGTAGCCCCGCCGCTCGAGCTGGAGGATCAACTCCAGCCCGTTCATGCCGGGCATCTTCAGGTCGGTGACGATACAGTCGAATCGCTCCTGCTGGGTCAGGTTCATCGCCTCGGCCGCGCTGGAACAGGACTGCACCCGATGACCGGCCTGGCGCAGCACGTCCACCATGGACTCGCGCGCCGGCCGGTGATCGTCCACCACCAGCACATGGCCGTTTGTGCCGGACGACTCGCTCCTCGCTGGGCTTTTCATGCTGCCGCCTCCTGGGTGACACAAGGGATCCGCAAAGTGAACAACGCGCCGCCGCCGGCTCGGTTCTCGGCCGTCACGCGGCCCCCATGCACCTCGGCGATCCGCTGCACGATGGCCAATCCCAATCCGGTGCCGCCCCGCTTGGTCGTGAAGAAGGGCTCGAAGGCACGCTGGGCCACCTCCGGCGGGATGCCCGGCCCGCTGTCGACCACGCGGATTTCCAGCCCGGAGGGGGTTGCGCAGGCGGAGACCTCCAGCTGACCGCCCTCGGGCATGGCGTCGATGCCGTTGAGCACCAGATTCAACAGGGCCCGGCGCAGCATGTCCCGATCGGCCACCGCCACCAGGGCCTCGTCCACACGGCGGACCATCGTGATGCCCTGGGCGCTCAGCTGGGGCGCCAGCGAAGTGTAGGCATCCTCGACCAGGCCGGCCAACGGAAACCGCTGCAGGCACGGCTCCCGGTCCGACGTGAAATGCAACAGGTCGTTGACGGTCACTTCCAGAGCAGTCAAGCCGGCGGCGATCTTCTCACACGCCTCCGCGCTGGCCGCATCACCGGCCACGCGCCTCCGCAACAGGCTCAGATAGAGCTTCACCGGCACGAGCGTGTTGCGCACCTCGTGGGCCACGTGGGATGCCATTTGGCCCAGATCGGCCAGACGGTTCTTGCGGGCCAGCTCACGGTTCTTCACCTCCAATTCCTCGGTGAGCCGGCGCACCTCGGCCTGGAGCGACCTGTGCGTCTTCTCCAGTCGCACGGTGGCTTCGTGCCAAGCGGCCAGGACGGTTTCCAGGTGGGCACGCTCCACTTGCTCCACCGCCGCCCCGTGCTCGGTCCGTTCGCCCATGCCTACTCCCCTTCACTCTTCAGCCGACAGGTCCAGACGGCTGCCCGGTGGGGCCGAAGCCGTCAAATAGGCACTACACGCCCGGCCCGCTTGTTCGACGCTGCGCAGCTCCGCCGCCACCCGCTCGCGCCGTTCAACCAGCCGGCTCTGGCTCCGCTTCTCCTCGGCCATGATCTCCTCCAACAACTGGGTGCAGCGAGCCGACTGCTCGGCGCACTGCTGCCGGAGCTGGCCCGAGCGCCACCGGCGCGACTCCGGGTTCTGGCCGCGGAACGGATCCAACGCCCGCTCGATCCGCTCCAACTCCCATAGGAGCCGCTGCTTGGCGCCCAGGACGTCCAGCAAGCGGGTCAAATCGCCGCCCTCCACCAGGGACACTTGCTGCTCAACCAACTGACGCAGCCGCCTCAAGCAGTCGAACCGCTCGCTGATCAGCTCCGCCAAGAGATCCGTTTCTTGTTCGCTCATTCAAAGACCTCAAGCTTTGCACAACAGCGCCGGCGCAGCGCCTGAGCTCCCAGGGTACGGGCCGATGCGGGCCAGGTTATCGAGGCGTTGGGCCAGTTGATCCAGCAACTGGAGCCACTCTTCCCTGGTGCGGTTGGTTGTGGTGGCCAGATCCTCGACCTTTTGGATCCGGGCCAGCGCCTGTTTGGCCTCCCACAGGGTGCGCCGCGCTTCGTCCAACTGGTTCAGCCGCTGGTAGGCACGGGCGATCTGGACGTACGCCTCCAGCACGATGGGCGATTGCTCGAAGCGATAAGTCGCCTGGCGGTACGTCTCCACAGCCGCTTGGTACCGCCCCAAGTCAAACTGGATACCTCCGATGGCGAAGTAGCAGTTGCGCAGCATGGCTTTCCCGTCGGGGCTGAGCTGCTCCGGAGGGCCCTGCTCTTCCAACTGCTGTCGTGCGCGCTGGAAATGCTCCAGGGCGACAACCCAATGCTGCGTGGCCTGTTCGGCCCAGGCGGCTCGTCTCTGTGGCACGACCTCGGCCTGTCGTTGCGATTCCATCTGCCGGGCGGTGCGGTAGTGACAATCGCCCAGCAGGTACCGGGCTTCGAGCGCCTGGGGGTCCTCAGGGTAGCGGGAGATGGCCTCTTCCAGCTGGCGGGCGGCTTCCTCGTACTGCCCCCGGGCATGGAGCAGGGTACCCAGGGCGAAAAGCGAGTCCCGCCATTCGGCGCTCGCCGGGGTGAGGAAGTCCCCCTCCAGGTTTTCCCGCAGCAGGCTTTCGGCCTCTTCGGGCTGTCCCAGCTCCCGGTGGGCCGCCGCTGCGACCAGGCGAGCCTGGAAGGCGGCCGGGTCGTGTGGGTAGAACTGGATGCACTGCTCCAGCCGCCGGAGGGCCTCCTCGGCGCGGCCCAAAGCCAAGACAGAGGAACCGAGCAAGAGCAGGGCTCGGGCCCGCCGATGGCGCGGTTGATCCTCAAGGTACCGGCCAAGCAGGGCCGAGGCGGCCGAATAGTTCTGCCCTTGGAAATAGCATTCGGCGGCGCTCCAGAGATCGTCGGGGTAAGCGCGGGTGGTCATCCGCAATTGGGCCAGCACCGTGTAGGTCGCCCCGGCGCGTCGCAACCGTCGGCGGGCGGTTTTCGTCACCTTTTGCGCTTCGCGGTACGGCAGCCGGGATGCTTGCTCCAGCAGATGGCGCCCCCAGGCGCGATGCGTCTGGGCCTTCAGTTCCACCACCCGCCACTGCGGCACCACGTGGCGCAGTGCGTCGGCCAAGGCCAAAGCCGTATCGAACTGCCCGCGTCGGAAATACTCCTCGAAAGCCTCCAACGCCTCGTCGCGCACCTGTTCGACGCTGACCCAAGGGTTGGTGAACGTGCGCGGGTCATCCACGGCCGAGAGCACGCGGCGATACAGCTCCGCCGCGTCAGCGCCCCGACCGATTTGACGCTGCAGCCGGGCGGCGTAGAGCCCGGCGGCCAGGGCTTCTGGGGAATCTGGGTAGTTTTGACCCACGCGCGTCAGCTGCTGAATGGCTTCCTCCAGTTGGCCCCGTTCGGCCAGTGCCAGTCCGCTCAGATAGAGGGCCCGGGGCGCTGCAGCCGTGCTTTGATCTCGGGCTTGGTCCAGGATCCGAATCGCTTCGCGGTAGTTCTCCTGTACCTCAGCGGCGGCCTCCACGGCGCCGCTGGCGACCAACTGCCGGGCCTCTTCCAGTTTGGCCCAACCCTTCAGCACCAAGGCCTCGCCCCAGCGCGCGCTGTGCGGACTGAAGGAATCCAACGTATCGAGGCAATCTTGGATCTTGCCCATCCGCAGCAGGATTTCAGCGCGCTGGAGCTGAGCTGCTGTGCGTTGGTCTTGGCTGAGGGTACGATCGGCCAGTACTTGGGCATTGTGCTCCAAGGCCTCGGCCAAGTCAGGGCTGGCGTCCCCCATGCAAGCCATGGCCAACAGCCGATGGATCTCGGTTCGCCTGTCCGCGGCGATGTTGAGGGCTTCGCGCAGCACGAGTCGGGCAGCGGCAAATTGCCCACTTTGACAGAGGCAGTACCCGAGCAGGGCGAGCCCATCGCCTTCCCGTCCTTCCGGGAACCCACGGTCTCGGGCTTCGTCCAAGTAGCGGGCGGCCAGCAGATAGTAGCGCCGCGATTGCTTTCCAAACGTCTCGTCGGCACGGGCCGCGGCCACGTTGCCCAGCACGTAGGCGGCCGCGCTGCAAGCGTCCAAGTCCGGGCGGGGCTGGCGACGGAGAGCCCAAGCCAATTGCTCAGCCCGTCTCAGCCTCCCGGCGTCCAGCGCCTCCAGCGCAGCCTGGGCGCTTGCCTCCCCAGCGGAACGATAGGCAACCCAGGCCACGACGGCCAGGGCCGCCGCGGCGCCGATGGAAATAAGCGCTGCGGCCAGGACCAGCCCCGCTCGGGTACGGTGGACGGTCAGCCAACGGATCAGCGCTCCGAGCCGGCCGGAGGGCCCCCTTCGGCTATCCCTCTGCTGCGAGCCGTCTGGTTGTGATGCGTTGCCTCTAGGCGCTTCGGGCGACATGGGAATTGTAACGAAAAGGGAAAAGTTGGGCGGACCGGGCGCTGGGCGCCTCAGGGTGCAATGCCCGCGGCGGCGCCTCAGATTGCTACACTGGCGCGCAACCTGTCCGCCAGCGGTACGCCGTGCGAGAATCGATGTGACGAGGAAAAGGCGGGCCGCTTGTACCGAAAAAACGGCCCCGCTGTCAATGCGGGTTTGCCACTACCCCATAGCGCTTCGGTCGACGCAGAAGGGGCTACGGGGCCAGAAGAGCGACCCAGCCCCACCGTCGAAGTCCCCCACGGCAGCCCCTGCGGGGAACGTCATTCGGCAGATCATTCAGACGAACAAGGCCACGAGCTGTCCGTTTCGGCCATGGAACCGTTCTGGCCTGTGATCTGCTCGATGATCCAGCGGTCCATATCGCGAAGCATTTGCGGTGCCAATTCGTGTCCGCAAGGGTACTGGCGCAGCGCCACCGAGATCCCGGCCGTGTGGAACAGCCGAAGGTCGTCGCACGCCTGGGCAGGGGTATACCGCTCGGCATCACGGCCCACGGCCAGCAATGCGGGCAGTCGCCGGATCGCGGTCAACTGCCGCAAGGGCATGTAAGAGCGAGGGAAGGCACCGCAGAGCGAGATGACGCCGGCAAATCGCCAGGGGTGGTCCACGGCCATGCGGAAAGCCATGGTGCCCCCACTGTCGAAGCCGGCGATGAAAACCCGGTCGGGCGCAATGTTGTATTTCTCAGAAGCCGCCTCGATCACCTCGAATACTCGACGTCCGGCCTCCTGGATATGCCCCGGCGTTTGGGGCCAGTCGTATCGTAAACCGTCCCCCCTTTCCCCCTCGACCGGAAATCCCCGCACGGCGGCGCCCACATAGTTCCTGACGCTGATGACCGGCATCACACGGAGCAACTGTTGTTCATCATTCCACCCCGGGCCATGAAGCCAGACAATCAGGGGATAACTGTACCCGGACTCGTAATGCAGCGGGGCAAACAATACCTGATTGGTGCTATATCGGGCCGCTGATCCAAGCCCGAACTCACTGCGAAGACCCTTGCCCTCCTGCTCACTCTCACCCCCCAATAGCCTGGCTAACCTCTCCGTGGGATTCATCGCTCCCGTTCCCCCGTCTATTTGAAAGGACATCTATGACAGAAATGATGCCGCCCATGTCCGCGCGGATCGGACCCAGACGTCGCCGAATTTAGCCCCTCGGCGAACCGCTGTCAAGCGCAACAGTTGAACAGACTATCTCAAAACTACGACCGTCCCTTTTCCGCCGGTCCGGTCTTGCGAAAGAGCCTCATTGGCCAGGCCCCGCCGTTTCTTTTGTGGCAGGCCTTCATGGCCCCGCGGCGAGCCTCTCCATGGTGGCCACCAGCGACTTGACCGCGGCCACACTCTTGTCAAAAGCGGCCCGTTCCTCGGCGTCCAACTCCAGTTCAATGATCCGCTCCACGCCGCCGGCGCCGAGCACCACGGGCACGCCCACGTAGTAGCCGCCCACGCCGTACTGCGCCTCACAATAGGCGGCGGCCGGAAGGAGTCGTTTCTTGTCGCGCACGATCGCTTCGACCATCTGCGCCGTGGCCGCCGCCGGAGCATAGTAGGCACTGCCCGTCTCGAGCAGGCCGATGATTTCCGCCCCGCCGTCACGCGTGCGCCGGACAATCTCTTCCAGCCGTTTGCGTTCGATCAATTGTTGGACGGGGATGCCGCCCACGGCACAGCAACTGAGCAGAGGCACCATCGTATCCCCGTGGCCGCCCAGCAGCATGGCCGTCACATCTTCCACGCTCACACCCAACTCCAAAGCCACGAAAGTGCGGAACCGCGCGGTGTCCAACACGCCCGCCTGGCCGACCACGCGCTGGTGAGGAAAACCCGTAACCTGCCACGTGCGCTGCGCCATGGCATCCAGGGGATTGCTCACGACGACCACCACCGCCTCAGGACTAGTCTGCCGCACCTGCTCAGCGACCGAGCCCACGATGCGGGCATTGGTGGCCAGCAGGTCGTCCCGGCTCATGCCCGGCTTGCGCGGTGCCCCGGCAGTGATCACCACCACATCGCTCCCCGCTGTCTCTTCATAGCGGGTCGTACCCGTGATGCGCGCGTCGAATCCGACGATGGGCGACGCCTGGAGCAAATCCAAGGCTTTGCCCGCCGGCATCCCCTCAGTCTGCGGAATGTCCAAGAGCACAATATCGCCCAATTCCGCAGCCGCACACCAGTGGGCCGTCGTCGCTCCCACATGGCCAGCGCCAATGATCGTGATCTTCGCACGCCTCATCATGCCACGTCCTTTGTTACTGCCGGGCCTTTGTTATTGCCAGGCTCCTGCGGCCAGCAAAGTATTCAGCCGATCGCGAAGCGGCTCGAACAACCAACTCCTGAAGCCATGGCGGACGGGCCGAAAGGACCGCCATGGGGGAAATACGAGATCTTTCTCGAACTGAAAGACCCAGTCCGCGGCGTCGGTCGAGATGATCACGTCCCGTTGCCCGTCGTCCTGGACGGCCTCATCGGTCTGGTCGCCATACATGTCCCGAGCTCCCTCAGGATCACGGTTCCATTCATCCAGCGCCTCACGCAGCGCCTCTTCATAAGCGGCACGGCCGGCGCCGCTGCTCGGGGAATAGGTGCCCCATTCGGGTTCAGCAATCAGCTCATCAAGATCCAGATCGAGATCACACGGGATGAGGATATCCGGCCGGCCGCCCCCGGCCAGCCAGTCGGTACCTGACCCGGCGACCACCAGATCGCCGCCCGCTCCGCCGTGCAGCCAATCTCGGTCTTCGCCGCCCAACAGAATATCCGCCCCGGCCTGACCCCACAGGCGGTCACGACCGTCACCGCCGTCTATCAGGTCATCGCCCCCCAGACCGAACAGCCGGTCGCCGGACTGCTCGCCGTAGATCCGGTCATCGCCCTGACCGCCGCGAATGACGTCGCGCCCCGGCCCACCCCACAATTGGTCATCGCCCGAGCCGCCGTGAATGAGATCACGTCCGTCACCGCCGTAAACCGTGTCCTGGCCGGCGCGGCCACGGATCCGATCGTTCCCCGACCCTCCGTGGATCTCGTCGTCTCCCGATCCCCCGACGATCCAGTCATGCCCTGGGCCGCCCTCGATCAGGGTATCGTAGGTCACGTTCCGAGTCAGCCTGACCACATCGTGACCACCACGGGCGTTGATCACGATCTCGCCGCCTTCCGGCAC
This sequence comes from Planctomycetota bacterium, assembly GCA_015661985.1. Lineage (GTDB taxonomy): Bacteria > Planctomycetota > Planctomycetia > Pirellulales > Thermoguttaceae > SZUA-1497. Next base: position 7,562 of record DQVB01000330.1, read on the forward strand.
TTCGTAGATCTGGCCCCCCGGGCGGATACGGATCCGCCCATCATCCAACTGGTCCACCAAGATCACATCGCTGCGCTCCGTCCCGTCGATCTGCAGGTTGCCATCGACGATCTCCACCGTGACGGCCAGCAGCGTACGCGCTTCGAGCCGCTCGAGCCGCAGCCGTCGCAAACCGACATTCGGCCACGCCCGGCGGCTGAGTGAGCGAAGGCGTCGGACGTGTGACACGATCCGGTCAGTGAACATATTGGCAGCCCTCCTCGACTTGTTCCAACAAGAAACCGATACCCCAAGTCCCACAGTCCCCACAACGCCGGCCTTCCCGGGGCGGCCGGTACCAGCTTACCGCCGGTTCGGCCCTGGGCCAACCCGCCCCTGTCGCCCGCATCCGCCGGGACGCCAGCCGGGTGGAGCTGCGCACGCTACGGCTTATCGGCCGTCTGGGGCAAGGCCAGCTGGAGCTTTTCCGGCGGCGGTATCGACTTGCCGGCTTCGGCGGCGGTCCGGGCGGCGGCCAGCTGCTGGGCCAACTCGGCGTACCGCTGGTCGAGTTCTTCGTAGCGCCCGAGGGTCCAAGCCAGGGCGTAGGGTTTGCTTTCGGCCAGCCAAAGCTGCTCAAACCGCCGGCCCAGCTCGCGGTGGGCCCGGCGGTTGCCTTCGACCAGTTTTTCGGCCTCGCGCAGCAGGCCCGCGGCTCTTTCCGGCGCCGAGCGGAAAGCCTCGCCGTAGAGCCGAGCCACCTGGAGACCGTCGAGCATGCGTTGGCCGATCCGCTCCATGCGGCGAGCGCCGAACAAAAAGCGGTCCAGTAGGTCCGCATGGGCCGTGGCCTGCTGGCGGCAAGTCTCCAGATGTTGGATGGCCGGACGCACCAGCCCCAACAGCTGGCGCGCGGATCGTTCGATCTCCCGCCCCGGGCGGCGCGGCCGGAAGTCTTCTTCCCAGAACCTCCGGTTGTTCATCCCTCCCATTCCGGGCAGACGATGGGTCTGCGCCAACAGCTCGATCGCCTGCCCAAAGTGATCCTCCTTCTCGCCGAACAGCACCGCCCCAACGCGGCGGTTGAAATCGTCCGGTTCGGTGGTCGAGGCGTTCCATGCGCATTCGGCGCCCCACGCGTATCCATGCCATTTGTAGCCTTGGAGGGCTTCGCCGTCGTCTTCCCAGGCGGTGTTCAGTACGCCCAGAGCCCCGTGCTTGGCCCCGTCGCGCACGAAGTTGCGGATGTTCGTCATGGCCACGCCGAAGTCCGGCAGGATGCGGCTCCAATTGCTGATGCCCGGGCAGACGAAGAACTCGTAGCCGGAGCGGGCGAAGGGGATGATCTGGTCCTCGAAACTCTCGCGAGCGGCATAGCCCCAGGTGAGCATCACTGTCTCGTTGGGGATTTGGTCCAGTTTATCGGGGTGCCGCAAGATGATATCGCCCCACATCATCATCCGCTTGTTGTACTTCTCCCGGAGAAGATCGTGGATCCGCCGGATGTGCCGCACATACACGCCACCCACACCGATCTCGGCGGCCAGTTTGCGCGATGGGCCTTGCCCCAGCCCCCAGGTTTCGTCGCAGCAGACGTTGAACATGGGGAAGGGCAACAAAGGACAGACTTCCGAGTACAAGTCGTCCAGCAGCTGGTACGTTTCCTCCCGAACGGGGGTGAGCAGCGACGGAGTCTCCCGCAGATGCCTGTACTTCTCGTGGCGGAGAATCCGGCCAAAATGGCCAAAGGACTGCTGGTTGCCCAGGATTTGCACGTGATAGAGGCGGGCGAAGTCGACCAGCCGGACCAGTTCTTCCGGTTGGAGGGCCCCGTCCGGCGGGCCAATGTCTGGATGCTTCCGGAAAGCGTACTGGTATTCCATGTAGTAGGTAAACAGGTTCATTTTCAACAGCGCGCCCAGGGCCACTTCCCGCTGGAGTGTGGCCAAAGTGGAGCTGGGACCGCGCGTCATGTCGTCCTGGAAGCATCGCCAGCGAAACGACGGCCAGTCGCGCACCACCAGCGCGGGCAAGTGGTCCTGGTGGCGATTGGCGCGGATCAGCTGGGCCA
>DQVB01000486.1 GCA_015661985.1 Planctomycetota bacterium
AGCGACTCGAAGAACCCGACTGCCAGGACGGATACCTGTTGGACGGCTTCCCCCGGACGATCGCCCAAGCCGAAGCCCTCGACCGGCTGCTCCAGCGCAAAGGTACCCCGCTGGATGCCGTCCTCGAGCTCCAAGTGCCCGAGGACGAACTGTTCCGGCGTCTGGCCGGCCGCGGCCGGGCCGACGACACCCCCGAGGTGATCCGCCGGCGTTTGGTGGCCTACCGGCGCCAAACGGAACCGCTGTTGGACTACTACGGCCAGGCTGGCCTGTTGCGCACCATCGATGGCCTCGGCTCAATCGACCAGATCTTCCAGCGCGTACGGGCCGTGCTCGACCCGATCGCCGGCCGCTGAGCCGGAGTTCCCGGCCCACAGGCTGGCTGCCACCTGTTCCGGAACCCATTGCCGACGTGAAGATCCTCAAATCCTCTCGCGAAATCGCCAAGATGCGGCGCGCAGGCCTGCTGGTGTGGAAGGCCCACCAGCTGGCCGCCCGCATGGTCCGTCCGGGCGTCACCACGGGCGAAATCAACGAGGCGATCGAAGAGTTCCTCGACGAGCATGGCGCCGTCTCGTTGTTCAAGAACTACCGGCCCGGCCCCAAGCTGCCCCCCTTCCCCGCCGTGGTGTGTACCTCCGTCAACGAACAGATCGTCCACGGTATCCCGGGCAAACGAAAACTCCAGGCAGGTGACGTCCTCAGCCTGGACATCGGCTGCAAACTGGACGGCTGGTGCGGCGACGCCGCGGCCACCTACCCGGTGGGCAAAGTCCACCCCGAGGTGCAGCGCCTGTTGGAAGTCACCCAAGGGACCCTCCAGCTGGCCATCGACATGATCCGCCGCCTCCTGGACCAGTGGAGACAGATGCGCGAACAACTGGGGCCGGACCAATCACCCCCCTGGCCTCGGTGGCGCCAGGTGGCCTCCGCCATGGCCCGCTACGTCCAGCGGGCAGGCTTCTGGGTCGTGGAAGACTTCGTCGGCCACGGCATCGGCCAGTCCATGCACGAAGACCCCCAGGTGCCCAACTTCCCCGATCGCCGCGGCCCCGATTTTGCCCTGGAACGCGGACTGGTCATCGCCGTCGAACCGATGGTCAACATGGGCACCAAGAAAGTCCGCACCCTGGGTGACCGCTGGACCCAGGTGACCGCCGACGGCAAACCGAGCGCCCATTTCGAGCATACCATCGCCATCACCGAAGCCGGGCCCTATATCCTCACCGCCGGACCGGACCACAAGAGCCCCGAAGAAGCCTGCTGAGGGGCGCTGTGAGCCGCCTCGGCTAAGGGCGGGGATTGAGCGGACGCCGCTGGCCGCCGGTAAGACGCGCGGAGAGTCTCCGATCGGTTCGGCCCGGCTACAACGCGCGGCGGTAGCGCCGCTGGCGGCGTCCGAAGACGGGTTTGCTTTCAGGGGCCGGTTCTTCCCGGATCGCCTCCGGTTCGGTGAAGGCCTCGAAACCGGGGATTTCGTCCCGCTTCAGCAACCGATTGATGCGCATTTCAATGCGCGTCAGCTGATTGCCTTCCTCGGGGGTGACGAACGTAAAGGCCACGCCTTCGGCTCCCATGCGCCCCGTGCGGCCCACGCGGTGGACGTAATCATCACAGAACTCGGGGATGTCGTAGTTGATGATATGGGAGATGCGGGTCACATCGATGCCGCGCCCGACCACGTCGGTGGCCACCAAGTATCGGATCTTCCCTTCGCGGAAACGGGCCATGACCCGATCGCGAGTCCGTTGGAGCAGATCGCCGTGGATGGCGGCCACCTGGGACAGCCGCCGCGCGAGCCGTTGCCCCAGTTTTTCCGTGCCGCGGCGCGTACGGCAGAAGATGATCGCCTGGCGCGGGTCCTCACGCTTCAGCAGCCGCAGGAGCAGATCGAATTTCCGTTCCGGGTCCACGGTGAAATAGTACTGGTCAATCGTGTCCACCGTGATGTCGCCGGGGGAGTAATCGAGTGTCAACGGATCCCGCATGTAGCGGCGGGCCAAGCGGACCACCGGCGGGGGCAAGGTGGCGCTGAAGAGCATGGTCTGTCGCGAGGCGGGCAGGCGGCGGAGGATCTTTTCGATATCGGGCCGGAAACCGATGTCCAGCATCCGGTCCGCCTCGTCCAGGACGGCCCAGCCGATCGAATCCAAACGCAACGTACGGCGGCCGAGGTGATCCAGGAGGCGGCCCGGCGTACCGATCACCACGTCGACCCCCCGGCGGAGCTGGTCCGCCTGGTGCCGGAGCGGCTTGCCCCCATAGACGGCCACGATCCGGGCCTTGCGGCCAGCGGCCAGCTTGATGAATTCGTCGCGCACCTGAACGGCCAACTCACGCGTGGGGACCAGCACGATCGCCTGGGGCCCGGGCGGGCGCTTCTGCATTTCGAGTCCTTCCAGGATGGGGATGGCGAAGGCAGCCGTCTTGCCCGTGCCCGTCTTGGCTTGCCCCATGACGTCCACCCCCTCCATGGCCTTGGGGATCAATCCGGCCTGAATCGGCGTCGGCTCCAAGTAGCCGGCTTGGGCCAGGGCCGTCAGCATGGTATGGGATAGCCCCATGGCCTCGAAGCCCGAAGCCTTCTCTGTCTCAGCCGAGCCACGGGAGGCCCCTCGGCTCGATCGGGAACCCATGGGCCGTCCGGCCCCTCGGCCGCTCCCAGCCGCCTCGGGCCCCGCGGCCGCCTCGGCCCCTTGATCAACGGCCGGTTGTCCAACCACCTCACGCCCGGCTGCCGCGGCGCTTTTCCTGCGGGATCTGGACCGCCTTCGCCGCTTCCGTTCGGTACCCGCCTCGGCCCCACGCTCGGTCCCACGGGCGGGCTGCCCAGAGCGATTGGGGGGCGACCCAGGAGGTCGCACCGGACCGGTGGAAAAGGCCGCGGGACGGTTTGCCGGTGGGTTACAGTGGCGATCTTTCATAGAACGGGACCGATGATGGAAGCCAATGGCCAATGGATCTCAACAACCCCCCAGACAGTAAAGGGGACGCCAGAGGAAGCCGTCAACCAGGCGCAGCGAGCCACATCTTGGCGCCGAACCCACGCTTGCTGCCCCCACCACTCGGGCATTGCGCCCCGCCTGGTCCTGTCTCTCGAGCCTTTGGGGGTCTTCTCGGTTATGGTTTGGTTCCCCAAAACAGAAGGCCATGTCGGTCTGACGTCGTGGGCCATGACGGCAGCACGTCGCCGGATGCCCGCCTCCAAAGCAAGGCTTGGGGGACGGAAGCGAACCGGTCCGGGTCGGCAATATAGCGGCCGCCGAGCTGCGGATCAACGGCCATGGGCCTGCTCTGCGGCCGACTGGCCCGCCGCCCAAGCCTCCAGCATCTGGAACTGGCGGGCAAAGTCCTGTTCCTCTACCCCGTACGGATTCTTGAAGAAACTGGCCAAAAACGGCATCGTGCCTACCTCGCCGCGGCGCCAAGCCAGCACAGCCAGGCGAGCCAGATCCAACACCAGTGGGGCGGCCAGCAGCGAGTCGCAGCCTTGCCAAATGAACTGAAGGGTCATCGGCGTGCCCAGAAAACCGCGGAAGTGGATGTGGTCCCAGGCGGTCTTCCAGTCCCCCAGGCTTTCGATGTATTCGATGGAAACCAACGTTTGCGGCTGATAGCCGAGAATGCGGCCCAGCAGCTGGTCCTTGCTGGCCACCTTGGCCGCCTTGTTGGCCGGATCGTCCAGCACCCTGCCGTCCAGGTTGCCGAAGATGTTGTGCCCCACCCAGCTCATCACCCGGAGGTGCCGCTGACGGAACATGGGAGCCAGTACGCTCTTCATGAGCGTTTCGCCCGTCTTGCCGTCACAGCCCATGTGCCGAGCCCCTCGCCGCCGCCCCAACTCGTCGATCGCCCTGGGGGCCGATCCCAGGGAAGGCGTGAAGTTGATGTAGGAGTAACCCAGCCCCAAGGCTGCAATGGCGTACAGCGAACTGGCCGGAAGCGGACACGCCTCGGGCCGTTCCAGAAGCGCCTCCAACTCCGACCACCGGCCCGGTACCTCCGCCGGGTCCCGACGTGGTTCGGTCGAGGCCACGTTGATCACCACCACATGCTCCAGCCCTTCGCCCTCAGCGAAGCAGCGAAGATCTTCCTCCAGCCGTGCCACCGCCTGGCGAGGCGTCTCCGCCCGTGGCACCCACGATGCCGCAAAGCCCGCGATCGTCGCCCCCACATTGAGTACCGTGCCCGGGCGGATGCGCGACTCGATGGCCTCCAAATCCTCCCGGCAAGCGGCCACCAACTCCCGGTCCACGGCCCCTGTTTCCTCGGACAGCCGCAGGGCAGCCCGGAAAAGCCCCACCTCCCGGATCTCGTGGCCCCCCACCACGAAGCGGGACCAATCGCTCAGGCCGATCGAGCGGAACGAGGGCAGCGCGGTTACCAGGCCGGTCTGGTCGATCAGCCCCCTCGCCAGGGCCGAAAGCCCCAATATGGCCGAGGTGGCCACGTTGCCTTTGGCGCCGATCAGCCAGATACCGATGTTCGCTGTGCCCATGTGCTCCCGCCGTCCCTTGTGGCCTCAATCTGTCTGTTTCTCTTTCATGCACCCCAGCGCATTGTCAACGGCCGCTTGCTAGTGGTCAACTGCCGGGGGGCGACCGGCCAAACGGCCCAGGCACAGAGGACAAACGCCCATGGCGAGCGGACACCGCCGACCGAGGCGCCTGGATTCGCGTAGGCCGCCGCCTCGGGGACCGAAAGCGTAAAGAAGACAAAGCAGACAAACGCCTGTGGTCTATTGCGACGACCGCTCCGTGGAGAGTACCTGGCGCAGCAAAGCCGAGTAGTCCTCGTAGGGATGGTCGCAGGGTGGGCCGTGGGCGTATTGGTAAATGCAGTTCTGAGTCTTTTCTCCCAAGGCGATCAGCGTCGATGAGACCGTGCCGTACACACCGCCAGTCACCACCACGCCCCGGCCTCCACTGGGATCGGCCTTGCGAGAAAACGTGCGGCTGGCCACGGCCAGAAAGGCTACGGCCGAATCCAACCGCTGCAAAGTGAGCAACCGCCGCACGTATTGCTGGCGCTCGTCCAGGTTGTCGTCCATCTGGCCGTTGGTCAACAGATGAAGCCCCGGCGTGATCCGCTGCACGTGTATCACGTCCCCGCCGTAGATCACGATCCCGTTCTGGTCGTCCAGACAAACGAAATTGGCCCCCGCATAAGCCCCTTTGGCCAACTCCTGCCGGCACTTCTCCGCCGCTTCCTCAGCCGTGCGACAGTTCAGCAGTTCGCGACAGAGCAGCCCCCGGGATCGCGGCTCAGCCGGCACCAGCGTCTTGGGCCGATTCCCCACCACTGCCACTAACCCGTATTGGTTGACCCCCAGCCACGTGCCGCCCGCCTTGCGGTCGATCCCGCAAACCGCCCGCGGACGGCCCGACTGGATCCGCGGCGGCTGGGTGGGCCTGTCGAACCGCTCCTCTCGGTTGTGAGCCAGCAGGATTGGTGCGTCAGGGGCCGTCTGATACTGAATCGCTAGCAAACACATCGCTCAGTCCCGTCCACTGTTGCCCGAAACCGACTAACTTACCGACTCGCAGCCCTCTGTTGCACCCCCCTGTAGGGGGGAAGCCCAGGATTTGTCGAAAACTTCACCCCTGTTTGCCGTCAAATCGCCACAAACGGGATACCGCCGCCAGCCAATCAGTGGGCCAGGCCACAGACCGCGCCGGGCAGGGCGACGCGGCACCCTCCCGGCCGCTTGCCGGCGGGACGCGGAGGCGGCACAATCTGCGGTTGGTCGGCCGGCTGTACTCCCGCCGCCCGGGACGCGCCCGGGGGGCGAACGGCGTGAAACGGGGTATCAGGTTTCGTTCGACCAGTCGGGGGCCGAGGCTCGCGCCGAGTCGCCATGGAGCCAAACGGTGCCAGCGCGCAGCTCACCGGGGTCTCGCACTGCCGATCGCGACACATGTCGCAGAATGAACCGATGAACAACCTCAGGGAGTCACGTAGGACAAGCGTCCCCGCCTGTCCCGTTTGCATAGATTCAACCACCCAGGATGCCGCCACAAACGTATCCTCGCGTGCCGGGCAAGCGAGGACGCCTACCCTACGACTTTTTCCTCGCCCCACGGGCACGCTTGGCCCATCATGACAAATGAGGACGCGAACCCGTCAGTCCGCCGATTGACGAAACAGTAGTTCTGGACGGAAAGAGCCGCCATGGATTCCACGACGGGAGTGTTTCACGAGTCCGTACCGTTCCATCCGGCCAGCAGTCCGGACTATGTGCCCGTAGTCCCGTTGCGGCGGCTTCAATCGGAGCGGCTCCGGCAGACGGTCAGTCGGGTCTACGAGCACGTGGCTTTCTACCGGCAGCGGATGCACAAGCACGGAGTGGCGCCGGTGGACGTGCACAGCGTGGATGACATTGGGCGGTTGCCCTTTACAACCAAAGACGATTTGCGCCACGCATATCCGTTCGGGATGTTTGCTGTGCCCATCGACCAGGTGGCTGGCCTGCATCCGCCCAGCGGGCTGACAGACAAGCCGATCGTGCTGGCCTACACCCGCCGGGACTTGGAGATGTGGACTGAGGTGATCGTTCGCTGTCTGGCCTGTTGTGGGGTGCGACGGGGGGACATCATCCAGAACGGCTGTGGGTATAACCTGTTCACCGACGGGCTGGGCCTGCACTACGGCGCCGAGAGGCTGGGGGCGGTTGTGATCCCCATATCAGGGGGCGATACGGATCATCAGATCATGGTCATGCGAGACTTTGGGGTCTCGGCCATCTGCTGTACGCCCAGCTATTTGTTGTATCTGATCGAACGGGCAGAAAGACTGGGGGTTGATCTCCGCCAGCTTCCGCTGCGGGCTGCCGTGTTGGTGGCCGAACCGTACAGCGAAGCGATGCGTGCGAGGATCGAAGAGGCGGCGGGAATCAAGGCATACGAGGTCTATGGCTCGCCCGAAGTCCTGGGGCTCGGTGTGGGCGCGGAGTGTCCGTGCCAGAACGGCCTGCATGTTCTCGAGGATCACTTCTTCCCCGAGATCGTGGATCCGGCCACGGGCGAGCCGCTCCCGGAGGGGGAGGAGGGGGAACTGGTGCTGACGACGCTCAGCCGCGATGCCATGCCGCTGCTCCGCTACCGCACCGGTGACCTGACGGCCCTCCTCGCCGATCCGTGTCCTTGCGGTCGCACCCTGCGTCGCATCCGTCGGGTGGGTCGGCGGCGGGGGGAGATGTTTGTGATCGAAGGGGTGGAGGTTTACGTTTCTCAAGTCGAAGCCGCCCTGCTGGCCGTCGAAGGCACGCTGCCCCACTACCAAATCATGTTGACCCAGCAGGAGGGGCTTGATCAGGCCGAGGTCCGCGTGGAGGTGACCCGGCAAGTGCTCAGCGACCGCGTGGGCGCTTTGGAACGATTGCAACACAGACTGGAGCAAGAAATCCTGCGGGCTACGGGTGTCGCTATCCCCGTGCGGCTGGTGGAGCCTCAAACCATCGAACGCCAGCGAGGCAAGGGCCCGAGGATCGTGGACACTCGGAACGACTGAGGCCGCCACCGAGGGCTTGCACACAACAGCCCCGCGGCATGGAAAGGAAACGCCAAGAGAGGGTATCCCTCGTACTGTCCGTAGCCGGTTGGAAACCTCCGCAGGTGGATCGGGAAGAGCCGAACGTGGCGCCACTTCCGCTGCCGGAAGGATCCAGCCTGCTCAGCTGTCACCCGTTCAGAGACATTGGCCATGAAGATCCCCCAGATTTCCGTGTTCCTGGAGAACAAGCCGGGCCGTTTGATCACCCCTTGCCGGCTGTTGACTGAGGCAGGAATCAATATCCTCACGCTCTCGCTGGCCGATACCGAACAGTTCGGCATCCTGCGGCTCATCGTTCGCCAATGGCAGCGGGCTCGCGATCTGCTCGAGTCGTCCGGATTGGCCGTGACCGTCACGGAGGTGCTGGCCATCGAGGTGCGCGATCAGCCCGGCGGGCTCCTGGAACTGCTGGAGGTGTTCCAGCGGGCCGGGATCAACGTGGAGTATATGTACGCCTTCACTGCCCGGCTGGGCAACCGCGCTGTGCTGGTCTTCCGCTTCGATGACCTGGATCGGGCCATCACGGCGTTGACGCGAGCAGGGATCAACCCGGTGAGCCCAGTGACACTTTACGATAGCCTGGAAGAAGCTTGATCGCACCAACTTCCCGCCGCCCCCACCGATGCGCTTCCCGCAGGCCCGCAGACGCGGGGCCCCTCTTGGGCAGCACCGCCTGGGAATTTGGCCCATGAGTCAGAACAAGACGGGGCGTTCGTCTTCGAAGCCAGGCAGCATGGGCTGGACCGGCGGAAAGGCTCGGGCCAGGTAGCGTTTGCGGTAACATTCGGCCAGGTGGAGCATCATTTCCATGGCCAGCAGATCGGCGCGGCTGATCACATGGCGTGTGCTTCGGGCGCCCAGACCCCGTATCAACTCCTCAAGTACCTGGATGTGGAGCTGCATGGTCTGACGTGACGTGACCCCAGCGGCAGCCAGCAGGTCGGCCAAGCGGCTGAGTTCGCCGGCCAGGTTACCCGAGCCCATGATCACGTACGTGCGGAGCAATTCGCGGTAGTGTCGCACCAGTTTGGCGGGCAATCCGGGGGCCCCATCGCCTCGCCGGCCGGCTGGCTCGCTCGCGGCGGCCCACGGGCTGGACGCCAGCAGCTGTTCGGCTGAACAGTCCCGTCCATCCCGGATGGGCGGCGTGCCCTTGCCCAGGTCTCCGATCATCACCCGTTGCTGAACCAGCAGGCGCTCCGCCTCGTCCCGCTCCCGCTGCACCCGCTGCTGCTCGGCCTGGCTCAACCGCTGGTTCTCCCGGGCCAGCTGCTGCCGCTGGATGGCCCGGGCCAATACCCAGATCAACGTGCGCGTCGTCGTGGTGTTGACGCATACGTAGCCGTCCGCCCCCACCTCGTAACAAAGGGCTGCCATCTCTTGTTCGCTTTGAGAGCCCAGGACCACAATGGGCTCGTCCGCTCCGCCGGCCCGGTAGCCTTCGATCAGCTCCAAGGCATCCAACTCGCCCGGGTCGTGGCAGACCAGCACCGCATCAAATGCCGCGTCCCGAAGCCGGGCCAAACCGGCAGCCATGCCCACCGCCTCCTCCAGAATCACCTCCGAGGCGCTGTCAGCGGCAAGGGCCTCAGCCAGCCATCCGCCTGTGCGGTCGCGGTTGGCGATGTAGAGAACTCTCATCTGAGCGGGCATCACCTGCCACGCTGGGCAGAGGGACAGGTCCGTGCGCTTCGTAGCCGTAGTACCCATGGAAGCTTCCCTGCCTCGGGTGATGGAGGCCCAGCCCCCGGACATGGGGGCATCTGGCTAGCATCCCAGAACATCTCCCGGCACGCCAGCACGAGAGAGCGAGGCAGTTTAGCCAAGGCCCACGCCGCGGTCAACGGCCATTCGCGCCCCAGATCATGCTGAGGTGCAGGTCAGCCGGTAGGTCATCCTGTGCGTGGCACACAGGGCCGATCGGCACGCGCACGGGGGAGACGAACGTAGCCCCTGTAGCCCCTGTAGCCGCGTCGGCCGATCGGCACGCGCACGGGGCAGACAGAGTCCATGCCACGGGCCGACGGTTCCGACCGCTTCGAGCGAGAAGCGTCTCGCCCGTTTGCCCCGGCGGGCTGATCAGCGGTGGCCGGCGTGGCCCCGAGGCCGGCCGACCGGCGAGCCTCGGCCCTGAGCAGCCCGACGGTTCAGGCGCCCGAGTGGCGAACCATCACGGACGGGAGGGCCATCGGCCATGCTTCCGGCTGTGCGTCTGCGTGTCCGCCTTGCCGGAGCCGCGGCAGTTTACACCGGCGCGCTGAGGGCGGAAAACCGGCGCACCAGGGCGGCGTTTTCCGCTGGCTGGTCGCTGTAACGGTCGTAGATACCCACGATCACCCCGTCGCTTGGCTTGATCGCATGGAACGCTTGCCGGAACGCCTCCTCGACCCACTGGCGCCGGTCGGACAGGCGCCCGGCGGCCAGTATCTTGAAGGCCAGGCAGGGCTTGGCCGTACTGCGGATGGCGCGGAACATGCGGGGCGGGTCGTTGGGCAAGTAGACTTCGCCGACCGGGATCGGGGCTTGGCCCAAAAGCGCCTCCAGGGCTTCGCGGCTGCGGTGGCGTTCGTAGACACAGGTCATGTAGTAATCCACCTCCCAGCCTTTGGATTCGATGGTATCCACCACATCCGGCATGTGCGTGGACACACCGGCCACCAGGCCGGCGTCGTGGACCTGTTTCAGGTAATCGTGGACCTTGTCGATCTGGCCGCCTTTGAACAACCGGTCGGTCACTTCGCCGTGATGGGCGATGGCCACGCAGCCGCCCCGGACCAGTTTGTCGATGTCCGCACGTTTCCCGGCGGCAATGGCGATGTAGCGCATCTTCAGGCCTTCGTCGACAAAGCGGCGATACAGTTCCAGGTTGCGCAGGCCGGACTGCCAGCAGTTGATGCCCACCGCTTCGCACCGTTTCAGGGTCTTGAAGATCTGTTCGGGCGTGTAGTATTCCTTCATGGCCCGATTGACGAAGACGGACAGGTGCGAGCCGCCGTTGAAACAATTGGCCCCGCACACGAGCCGGGAGATGCAATAGCTGCCCAACTGCATTTGGGGCAGGCGCGAAGGCGGCTGGCCGCCGGCTGCGCTGGCGCCGGAGACGCCGGCCG
>DQVB01000393.1 GCA_015661985.1 Planctomycetota bacterium
CCGGGGGGGCCCGGAGGCGGTGGGCGCTTCGCCCCGAGCCCAATCGACTACCTGCTGCCGCAGTCGTCGCGCCTCCTCGGCGTCGTGGGCGCCGGCGGGGTCTTCGTCCGGGGCCGTGTCGATGCGCGTGGTCAAGTCCGTGCTGAGGAACTTGGTGCGGAGCGTCGACAGCAGCTGGCTGTACAGCCGGCCCGAGTCCTGGAAGCGCACTTCGAGTTTCGTGGGGTGGACGTTCACATCGACCATCTCGGGCGGCATTTCCAGCCTCAGGATGGCGATGGGGTAGCGGCCCGTGGTGAGCAGGCCGCGGTAGGCTTCGGCCAGGGCGTGTGACAGGGCCCGGTCCCGGATGTAGCGGCCGTTGAGGAACAGGTACTGCATGCGGCTGTGGCTGCGACTGTGGCTGGGATGGGCCACATAGCCGGCCACGCACACCGGCCCGTCGCTGCTTTCCACCCAGATGAGCTGTTCGGCCAGGCGCCTGCCCACCACCCGCCCGATCCGCTGCAGCCAGCCTTCCGAGGCGGGCAGATCGAACAGGACCCGCTCGTTGTGTCTCAACGTCAAGTGGACGTTGGGTTGGGCCAAGGCGATGCGGATAAAGGCTTCGCTGGTGTGCCCCAATTCGGTCTGCACGGAGCGGAGGAACTTGCGGCGCACCGGGGTGTTGAAGAACAGCTGGCGGACCTCGACCGCCGTGCCCGGCGGGCAGCCGCAGGGGACGACCGGCGATGCTCGGCCGCCGACCACCTCGATCTGGGCCCCTGCCTCGGCCTCCGCCGGACGGCTCCTCAAGGTCATCCGGCTCACCTCGGCGATCGATGCCAGCGCCTCGCCGCGGAAACCGAGCGTCCCCACGCGGTAAAGATCCTCGGGCCCCTGAAGCTTGCTCGTGGCGTGGCTGGCCACGGCCAATTCCAACTGGTCGGCCGGGATGCCACAGCCGTTGTCCACCACGCGCACCAGCTCCAGGCCGCCGGAGACCACAGCCACGTCGATCCGCGTGGCGCCGGCGTCCACGGCGTTCTCCATCAACTCCTTGACCACACTGGCCGGACGCTCGATCACCTCGCCGGCAGCGATCTGGTTGATCAGGCTCTGCGAAAGTCGGACGATGGGGGACACAGGACGGACAACGTGTTGGAGGAAACCCAACGGGGTTGCGGATCGGTCTGGGCCAAACGGATCTGCGCGCGGAAAGCATCTCGAAGCGCAGAGGGCAGCAGGGTGAGGCTGCCGCTGCGACACAGGATCAAAGCGTTTCGATCGAAGCCACAACGCCCTTCGCTCTGCGCGGTGCCACACAGGATCGAAGCGTTTTCGACCGCAGGGTCCCGGGGCGCGAGCCTCATCCTTTCCGTCTGGCCGTCGTTTCTTGCGCCAGTTTGAATTCCTTGATCTTGCGGTACAGCGTGCGCTGGGCGATCCCCAGCATGCCGGCGGCCTCTTCCCGGTTGCCGCCGGTCACACGGAGCGTTTCGGCGATGAACAGGCGTTCGATCTCCTGCAGGGGCCTGCCCACAAGCACGGTGAGGGACGCGGACGGAGACGCGCGCTCCGAGGGCTGCTGGTCGGCCAGTTCTTCGGGCAGGTCGTCCAGATCGAGCAGTCCATCGTAGTCGACCACGACCATGCTCTCCACCACGTTGCGCAGCTGGCGGACGTTCCCCGGCCATTCGAAGGCCAGCAGCCTGCGGCGGGCCGCCGAGGTTACCCCTTTGATCTGTTTGTTATGCCTCTTGGCAAACAGTTTGAGGAAATGGTCGATGAGGACGGGGATATCGGCGCTGCGTTCCTGCAGCGTGGGCAGGCGCACGGTGACCACCTTGAGCCGATGGTAGAGGTCACGGCGGAAGGTGCCCGCGTTGATCGAATCCTCCAGGTTGCGGTTGGTGGCCGAGAGGATGCGCACGTTGACCTTGATGGGGTCGTTCGAGCCGACGCGGGTGACTTCGCTGTTCTCCAGGACGCGGAGCAACTTGATCTGGGTGGCCATGGGCATATCGCCCACTTCGTCCAGGAAGAGGGTGCCGCCGTGGGCGTATTCGAACTTGCCCACACGGTCGGAGGAGGCGTCGGTGAAGGCCCCTTTGACGTGTCCGAACAGTTCGCTCTCCAGGATGTTTTCGCTCAACGCGGCGCAGTTCAGGGCCACGAAGGGCTTGCCCTTACGGGGGCTGTTCTGGTGGATCGCCTGGGCCACCAATTCCTTGCCCGTTCCCGTTTCGCCTTCGATGAGCACGCTGGCGTCGGTCGGCGCGATCCGCTTGAGCCGTTCGATGACGTCGCGCATCTGGGGGCTCTGGCCGATGACGCCTTCGAAGCCGAAGCGTTCGTCCAGACGGCGCTTCAATTCCACGTTGGCCCGCCGCAGGCGAGCCCCTTCGGCGGCCTTTTTCGTGACGGCCCGCAGCTGCCCGACGTCCAGCGGTTTGAGCAGGTAGTTGAAGGCTCCCCGCTGCATGGCCGTGACGGCCGAGGGGATGGTGCCGTGGCCGGTGATGAGGATCACTTCGGGATCGGGCGTCTGTTGTTTGGCCCGGCTGAGGATTTCCAGTCCGTCCACGTCGCTCATCACCAGGTCGGTGAGCACCACGTCGTAGGGGCGTTCCTCCAGCATCTGGGCACCTCGGCTGCCCGACGTGGCCACGTGGCAGCGGCAACCGATGCGGTCGAGGCTTTCGGCCACAGCGCGGGCGTGGGATTCATCGTTGTCCACAATGAGTACCTCGATGGGCGGCTCGCCTGATCGCGGTCGGTCAGTCGCTTGCCTGCTGGCCATGCTCTGCAACCTCGTCCGTCGCCCTGGAACGCCCCCTGCGCGCCTGGCTCAGCGCGGCCGGCCGTTAGCGGCCAGCCGGCGGAGGCCGGGCAACCAAATGGTGAACTGGGTCCCCCGCCCCACCTCGCTTTGCACGGAGATCGTTCCCCCGTGGGCTTCGATGATCTTCCGGGCCGTGGGCAGGCCCAGGCCGGAGCCGCCCCGCTTGGTGGAAAAAAAGGCATCAAAGATCTGCCCGCAGGTCCGCTCGTCGATCCCACAGCCGGTGTCGATCAGATCCAGGGCCACGCCGTCGCGGGCCGCGCTGGTGCGCACCACCAGCTGTCCGCCCTCAGGCATCGCCTGCTCGGCGTTGATCAACAGATTCAACAAAGCCCCGTGGAAGGCCTCACCGTCCAGCATCACCGAAGGCAGATCGCTGGCCAGATAATCCACCACCTCGATCCCCGCCTCCCGAGCCTTGGGGGCGAAAAAGTGCAGCGCCCGTTTCACTTGCTGATTCAGGCTGCTTGGCTCCAGATCCAACGGCCGGAGCTTGGCGAAGTTGAGGAAATCATCCAGAAGCTGCTGCAACCGCTCGCATTCGCGCTGGACGATGTGGATCTTGGCCAGTACCCGCCGGTCGCGCGGGTTGTCCGAATCAGAAAAATCCTCGGCCAACAACTCCATGTTCAGGCGGATCGTGGACAGGGGATTCTTGATCTCGTGGGCCAACCCCCCCGCCAGCCGCGCGATCTCGGTGTACTGGTCCAACAGTCTCTGGTTGACGTCATTGGCTGCAACGTCGGCAGAGGTCGTCATGCCACACCCTTCCTGGCCGCTGACCAGGCAGCGGTATCTTGTCCCGCGGAATGGACCATTCCCGCCCCCAAGAGCCTCACCGCTGGTGGCGGTTGCCGTCCGAGCCGCGCTTGCCCGCCAGCTCCTTCAGCGCGCTGCGCCGGCTCAACTTCACCCGGTCCTGGTCGTCGATGGCGATCACCTTCACGTCCACCAGGTCCCCCACCTTGCAGACGTCGGAGACGTTGGCCACGTACTCGTCAGACAACTCGCTGATGTGACACAAACCGTCCTTGCCCGGAAGAATCTCGATGAAGGCCCCGAAATCCTTCACACTGGTCACGCGACCATGGTAGATCCGGCCCACCTCGACCGAAGCGGTCATCGCTTCGATCTGCCGCCGCGCCTCCTCGGCCGCTTCCTGGCCGTAGGCGGCAATGGTCACCGTCCCGTCCTCTTCCACCTCCAGCGACGCCCCTGTGGTCGCCTCGATCGAACGGATCGTCTTGCCTCCGGGGCCGATCAACATCCCGATCTTCTCCGCGTCGATCTTCATCCGTACCAGGCGCGGGGCCCAGGACGATATCTCCGGCCGCGGGCGGGGGATCGTGGTGAGCATCTTCCGCAGGATCTCGATCCGCGCCTGGCGCGCCTGCTGCAGCGTGGCCCGAATGATCTGTTCGGCAATCCCGTCGATCTTCAGGTCCAGCTGGATCCCCGTCACCCCGTTCTGCGTGCCGGCCACCTTGAAGTCCATGTCGCCGAAATGGTCTTCGTCGCCGATGATGTCCGTCAGCAGCACCCACCGGTCCTCGGCCTCCTTGACCAGCCCAATGGAAATGCCCGCCACGGGGTTGCTAATGGGGACCCCGGCCGCCATCAGCCCCAGCGTGGCCCCGCAGACGCTGGCCATGGAACTGGAACCGTTGGATTCCAGGATGTCCGAAATGATGCGGATCGTGTAGGGGAACTGCTCCGGGTCCGGCAGCACCGGCTTCACGCTCCGTTCGGCCAACGCCCCGTGGCCCATTTCCCGACGCCCCGGGCCGCGGATGGGACGGCATTCGCCCACCGAAAAGGGCGGGAAAAAGTAGTCCAACATGAACTTCTTGCTGTACTCCTCCAGCACCCCGTCGACGCGCTGCTCGTCCCGCGCCGTGCCCAAGGTGACGGTGATCATCGCCTGGGTCTCGCCTCGCTGAAACAGAGCCGATCCGTGGACCCGCGGCAGCACGTCCACCCGGCAAACGACCTCGCGCAGTTCCTCCGGGCTTCGCCCGTCGGGCCGCGTGCCACTGAGGATCAAGTCCCGCACCACACGGCGTTCCAAGTCGTGCCAAGCCGACTCGAATCGCACCGGATCGATCGCCCCCTCCGCCTCGGGATCCGGAATCAATTCCGTCAATACCCGCTCTTTCAGCCGGTCGCAGGCCTCGGCCCGCGCCTGCTTGCCCGGCGTCTGCTTGGCCTGGCGAAATGCCTCGTAATAGCGCTCCCGAAGCATCTCGTCCAGCCCCTCCGATTCGGGCTCGGGCACCTCGATCTTCTCCGGCCCAACCTGGCGGGCCATCTCGTCCTGAAGCTCACAGATCTCCTTCACGTACCCGTGGGCGGTCATGATCGCTTCGACCATCAAGTCCTCGGGCATCTCCCGAGCAAACCCCTCGATCATCAATACCGCCTCTTTCGTCCCCGAGACGATCAGATCCAGATCGCTCTCCTCCAGCTCGTCCTGGGTGGGGAACGGCACGTACTGGCCATCGATATACCCGAGCCGCACCGAGCCGATGGGGCCCTGGAACGGCAGCGGCGATACGCATAAGGCCGCCGAGGCACCGTTCATGGCCAATACGTCGGCATCGTTCTGGCGGTCGCTGGCCATCACATAGGCCAGGACCTGCACCTCATCGTGAAATCCCTTGGGAAAAGCCGGCCGGATGGGACGATCGATCAGCCGGGCCGTAAGCGTCTCCTTCAGCGTGGGACGCCCCTCGCGCTTGATGAAGCCGCCAGGGAACTTGCCGGCCGCCGCCACCCGCTCCCGGTAGTCACACGTCAGCGGGAAAAAATCGATCCCCGGACGGGGCGGGCCCGAAGAAGCCGCTACCAGCACCACCGTCTCTGCGTAACCCACCAAACAGCTGCCAGCCGCTTGCTTGGCCAACTCCCCGGTTTCCATCCAAAAAACACTCTTGCCGATCCGTTTCTCAACCCGTACTTTCAATTTCGTCCCTACCTTCCACTACGTTGCCTGTCCCAGCTACTGCGGCCGATCAGCGGCAGCAAGCCACCAGAAAAAGGATATCCCGACCGAAAACGGCCGCCGGAGACGGATGACGCTGGCCGACTTGCCCAATCCGCCCCCCGAACCCCCGATCCACCAGTGGGTGAGCAAGCCGCCCGGCACCCCGGGCTCTTCGCAAGACAAGTGCCCCCAGCCAGCATCCTACGCGGAATCACCCGAGCTGGGAGCCGGGAGAAAACGATCGCCCACTTCACCGCCGCCTATTTGCGGATATCCAACCGCTGGATAACCTCCAAATAGCGATTTGGATCTACCCGTTTGAGGTAATCCAGGAGCCGCCGCCGACGACTGACCAACATCAAAAGACCACGGCGGCCAGCGAAATCCTTCTTGTGATTCCGCAAGTGCTCGGTCAGACCGTTGATCCGGCTGGTCAAAATGGCAATCTGCACCTCCGCCGATCCCGTGTCGGTGTCGCTACGGCGGAACTGCTTGATCAACTCCTGCTTCCGCTCTTTGGTGATCGTCATCTGCTACCTGCGACCGCTTCAGTCCTGCCGGCTTCTGATCCCTCTTGCCGAAGCTCGATCCTCCGCCAACTACTGGGACTTCTCCAAAACCAAACCTCTACCTGCCAAACCTGAAAGCCTTAGTGTACCGCTTCGGCCGTTTTTTGCAACCGGGGACCGGGTACTGGGGCCAGAAAAGGTCAGGTGTCCCCGCTTGCCCGGGACACGCCGATACGCGAGGGATGACTTTGTTGACCACCAGAGAATCGGGGGTAAACGTCCCCGCCTGTCCGGGATATGAGAATACGTCGGTTGGGGGAGATGGGTGGTTGAATCTGGGAAAACGGGGCAAGCGGCGAGGCTTGTCCTGCGAACCTCGCTGACCTCGCTCATGGTCCCAACCGGGTACCCCCCGGCGGCCGCGTCAGAGGAACTCAGTCCGACGGGGGACGCAGGATGCGGGCTCCTTGGGCCGGGCGGGTGGCAAACAGCGTGGGTGGAATCCCGATCTCCTGGAGGTAGCCGTCGTAGAGGGTCTCGGTCACCGAGTCGATGGCCGAGTGGCGGACCACGCTGACCGTACATCCGCCGAAGCCGCCGCCGGTCATCCGCGAGCCGATCACGCCGCCCTCCGGGCCGATGGAGCGAGCCAATTCCACCAGCAGATCGAGTTCCCCGCAGCTGACTTCGTAGTCGTCGCGCAGCGAACGGTGGCTTTCGTACATCAATTGGCCCAGCCGATCCCATTGGCCGCGGCGGATCGCTTCGGCTGCTTGGACGGTTCGAGCGATTTCGCTGATCACGTGGCGGGCGCGGCGGTAGTGGAGTTCGTCGAGCCGGCTGCGGCATTGTTCCAACTGGGCTGGCGTGGCGTCACGCAGGGCCCGGACGCCCAGCACACGGGCGGCGTGCTCGCATTGGGCGCGCCGCTGCGAGTACTGGCCGCCGGTCAGTTCGTGTTTGACGTTCGTGTTGGCGATGAGGACCGCAAGATCGGCCTCGGCCATGCGAACCAGTTCCGCCTCCAGGGCACGGCAATCCAGCAGCATAACGTGGCCTTGCCGGCCCATGATCGAGCTGAACTGATCCATGATGCCGCAAGGCATCCCGGCGAATCGGTGCTCAGCCTCCTGGCACAGGAGGGCTTTCTCCAGCGGATCGAGGCGCTGACCGGTGATGGCTTCCACCAACGTGGCGGTAGCCACTTCCAGGGCGGCGCTGCTGGACAGGCCGCCTCCCAGGGGCAGATCGGCGTGGATCACGGCCTCGAAGGGGCCGGGGCGGAGGCCTTTCTCCAGACAGCCGGCCACGGCGCCCTGGACGTAGCTGGACCATCCGCGCGGGCCCGGCGCGACGTCGCCCTCGACGGTGATCGTCGCCCACCGATCCAACTCGACGCTGTACACCCGCGCCTCGTTTCCCCCTGCCGCCCGGGCTTGGCCGTCGGGTCGATCGGCGGCCATGACCACATATCGGTCGATCGCCATGGGCAGCACATATCCTTCGTTGTAGTCGGTGTGTTCGCCGATCAGGTTCACTCGCCCGGGAGCGGCCACGGTCCATCGCGGCGCAGCCCCGCAGCGACGGACGAAATGTTCTTCTGCTTCCTCGACCAGTCGCTCGAGTTGTTCACTCAATCCCATGGCCTTGGCTTTCCTGCATGACTACGGAAGACGAGGGCCTCGGTCACCACGCTGATCGCTTGGGCCCGGCCGGCTCGGAACGCCCGACGCCTGCCGGTGGCGACGCAGCGACGCCGCCCCGATTCTACTGGAAATGGCCTGTGCGCCTACGTGGGCACCCAGCGCCTCCTTGACTGGACATCGCCACTCTGCCCCAATTGCCGGCGCAAGGTGTTTCAACGACAGCACTTGCACACCAGCGGCACGCTGCACCCCAGCCCGGCCCTCCCAAGCTGGGTTTGGAAGGGTTCCCACCGAACACGCTCGGCTTGGACAGCCAGGCTACAACACCGGCGCTGTGCGATTAAGACGGCCCGCAGGGGATGGGGCGGCCCGGAGGGGGCGAGCTCGGGATGACAGCCGAAATGTGCTGGAGGATCGCCTCTGCCAGCGCCTGGGGGTCGGCGGCATCGAGCCGTTGGAGGACCTTCCGCCACCGGTGGGCAAAGCTGCCCGCCTCGTCGTACCGCCGGTTCTTGAACAGCGTGTCGAAGGCCCGACGCCGTCGGCGGTATTCCTGCTGGATGGCCGTAAACCGCTGGACGAAGGCATCCAGATAGACACGGGCAAAGCCGTCCGGGCGCG
>DQVB01000656.1 GCA_015661985.1 Planctomycetota bacterium
GTCGACTCAAAATGCAAAGGGCGGCCGGCTTCGGCGGCGCCCGGGCGGTGCGCCGCGCCAGGGCCCCAACGGCGCCAATGGCCGACGCCATGGAGGCGCCTCGCATGGCCGAAGCCGTCGCCATGGAGGGCGCCGAGGAGAAGGCCGAGCCAGCGGCGCTGGTCGAGCCCGCCGTGCGCACCCAGTTCGCCGACACGGCGCTGTGGGTCGGCGACTTGGTGACCGACGGAGACGGGACCGCCGTGGTGTCGCTCCAGATGCCCGAAAACCTGACCACTTGGCGTATCAAGGTCTGGGGCATGGGCCACGGGACGAAAGTGGGCGAAGGGGTCACCGACGTGGTCACCCGCAAGGACCTGATTGTCCGGCTCCAAGCTCCGAGGTTCTTCATCGAAAAAGACGAGGTGGTCCTCTCGGCCAACGTGCACAACTATCTGGACAGCGAAAAGGCCGTCCAAGTCGCCCTGGAACTGGACGGAGATGTGCTCCAGCTCATGGAGGGGCATGAAGCGGTCCGTACCGTGCGGATTGCGCCGGAGGGCGAGGCCCGGGTGGACTGGCGCGTCCGCGTCACCCGTGAAGGCGAAGCGGTGGTGCGCATGAAGGCGCTGACCGACGAAGAGTCCGACGCCATGGAGATGCGCTTCCCCGCCTACGTGCACGGGATGCTCAAGATGGAGTCGTGGTCCGGGGCCCTCCGTCCGGAGCAGAGCGGCGGCAAATTCACCGTGACCGTGCCGGCCCAGCGCCGGCCCGAACAGTCGCGCTTGGTGGTGCAATTCTCCCCCACCCTGGCCGGCGCCATGGTCGACGCGCTGCCCTTCCTGGTCAACTACCCCTACGGCTGCACCGAACAGACCTTGAACCGCTTCCTGCCCACGGTGATCACCCAGAAGATCCTCATCGATATGGGCCTCGACCTGGAACAGATCAAGCAGAAGCGTGTCAACCTGAACCCGCAAGAGCTCGGCGACCCGCAGCAGCGCGCCGAGCAGTGGAAGCGGTACAAGCGGAACCCGGTTTTCGACCAGGACGAGGTGCGGCGGATGGTCAAGGAGGGCGTGCGGCGGTTGACGGAGATGCAGCTGTCCGACGGCGGCTGGGGCTGGTTCTCCGGCTACGGCGAACGCTCCTCGGCCCACACCACGGCCCTGGTGGTCCACGGGCTTCAGATCGCCCGGCAAAACGACGTGGCGTTGGTGCCCGGCGTCCTCCAGCGCGGCGTCCAGTGGCTCAAACGGCACCAGGACGAACAGGTGCGGCGGCTGAACAACGCCCTCAAGGAGCCGAAAGAGCGGCCGTGGAAAAGCCATGCGGACAACCTGGACGCCTTCGTCTACATGGTGCTGGTCGACGAAGGCATCTCCAACGACCGGATGCGGGAATTCCTCTACCGCGACCGGACGCAGCTGGCTGTTTACGGGATGGCCATGTACGGACTGGCCCTCCACAAGCAGGGCGAAAAGGAAAAGCTCGACATGATCCTCCGCAACATCAGCCAGTATGTGGTCACCGATGACGAGAACCAGACCGCGTGGCTCAACTTGCCGGACGGCTACTGGTGGTACTGGTACGGCAGCGAATTCGAGGCGCACGCCTACTACCTGAAGCTGCTGGCCCGCACGGATCCCCAGGGCCGACTGGCCCCGCGGCTGGTCAAATACCTGCTGAACAACCGCAAACACGCCACCTACTGGAACTCCACTCGCGACACGGCCCTGTGCATCGAAGCGATGGCCGATTTCCTCCGGGCCAGCGGCGAGGCGAAGCCGGAAATGACCGTCCAGATATGGATGGACGGCGAACTCCAGAAGTCGGTGGAGATCACCTCGGCCAACCTGTTCCAGTTCGACAACAGCTTCGTACTCTCCGGCGACGCGCTGACAACCGGCGACCATGTGATTGAACTCAAGAAACAGGGCCGCGGGCCGCTCTACTACAATGCCTATCTGACGAACTTCACCCTGGAGGATTACATCACCCGTGCCGGGCTGGAGATCAAGGTCCAGCGGAGATACTACCGGCTGAAGCCAGTGGAGAAGTCGATCAAGGTGGCTGGGTCGCGTGGCCAGGCGGTCGACCAGCGAGTGGAGAAGTACGAGCGGGTGCCCATGGAGAACCTGGCTACGCTTGAAAGCGGCCAGCTGGTGGAGATCGAACTGGAGATCCAAAGCAAGAACGATTACGAGTACCTGGTCTTCGAGGATATGAAGCCGGCCGGTTTTGAGCCGGTGGATCTGCGCAGCGGCTACACGGGCAACCCCCTGGGAGCCTACATGGAATTCCGGGACAACCGCGTGGTGTTCTTCGTCTCCCGCCTGGCCCGGGGCCGCCACAGCGTGGCCTACCGGATGCGCGCGGAAATCCCGGGCCGCTTCAGCGCCCTGCCCACTCGGGCCTGGGCCATGTACGCCCCCGAACTGAAAGCCAACTCGGACGAAATCAAGCTCCAGGTGACCGACTGACGGCCCGCCCGGAGCCTGCGGCGAGCTTGTCTCCAGCCAGATCCGGCCGGTCGTGCCGGGCTGGCCCGGGGCCGTTGGGGAACAGGATTCCCCAATGGTGTGGCAGGCCGGGGTGCGCCGGGTCGGAGGCCCGGGCGGTCCGGGGCTTGGCTTCCCCCCATCGGCCTTCTCTTTCCCGCCGCATGACCGCCCCCTTTCTGGTGCTCCCCTTGCGGTCCCATGGGCTGTTGTAACCGATCGCGCCGGGGGCGCATCGAAAGGGGTAGAGGTCTTCGGTGGGGAGCCAGACGATGCGATGTGACGAACTGCTTGCGGCCTTGAACGACTATGTGGACGGCGAACTGGATCCGGGCATTTGTGAGGCTTTCGAGGAGCACTTGAAGGACTGCAATCCCTGCCAGATCGTGGTGGACAACATCCGCAAGACGATCACGTTGTACAAGGCGGGGGAGCCGTTCGAGCTGCCTCGGGAGTTTCACGAACAGTTGCACCGCCGCCTGCAAGACCAGTGGAAGTTGAGGTTCTCCTGCCGCGACGAATAGAGCCCGCTGCTTGGCCTGTTCGGTGCCGCCCAGGGGCAGCCGGGTTGGACGGGCCGTGGGCGTTCGGCGCGCCGTGGGCCGAGCGGTGAGGCAGGTGAACTGCGGTAACAGAGAAGCGAGTGGAGGATCGACGTTATGGAATCTCGAGGGTGGCTATGGTTGCTCGCCTTTCTGGCGGCTTGGATCGTTTTGAACCGATGGGTGTTGCCTTGGTTCGGCGTGCCCACGTGCATGAGCGGGTCCTGTCGGGTGTACCAGCAGCCACCGGAAGTGCGGTCGGCAGCACTGGACGCCCCAGAAGAGGAAGAAGGAGAATCGCGATGAGCGTTGAGCGAGGGCTTCGTTTGATTGCCGGCGTTATGGTATTGGTCAGCGTAGGGTTGGCCGTGTGGGCCAGCCCCTATTGGCTTGGGCTGACGGCCTTTGTGGGGTTGAACCTCCTGCAGTCCGGCCTGACCGATTGGTGTCCGATGGTGTGGGGCCTCAAGCGGCTGGGTCTGAAGCCCTGCCGGGCCGCCGTGGACGCGGGCGTGTAACAGGCGGGAGGAGGTGATGAGCCGAGCAGTGCAGAGAATGGTGCGGTGGGTCCGCCGGCTTGTGCTGGCCGTAGTCGTGCTGGCTGCCGTGGGCGCCTTGGGCGTCGGGATCGCCTGGTGGGCAGGTATGTTCGGCGAGAAGATCGAGCCCGGCCAGCGCCCGGCGGCCGTGGCCGCCCGGGAGCGGTTGGAGGGGTATGAGATCGACCAGGTGCATCCGGTGGAGCAAGTGTACTATGCCGAGGCGGTGGGGACTTTGAAGGCGGCGAGTCGCACGCAGATCTCAGCCCGCGTGATGGCCGAAATCAAACGCATCCACGTGCGGGCCGGCGACATCGTGGAGGAGGGCCAGGTGGTGATCGAATTGGACCGGGCGGCTCTGGAAAGGCGATTGAGCCAAGCCCAGGCGACCCTGGCCGCGGCCGAAGCCGCGTTGACCCAGGCCAAGACCGAATACGACCGTGCGAACCGACTGGCCAAAGCCGAACCCGGGGCGATTACCGACCAGCAGCTCACGCAGACCGAGTACGCTTACCAGTCGGCACGAGCCCGCCGGGAAGGGGCGCAGGAGGCGGTCGCCGAGGCCGAAGTGCTCCTGTCGTACACCAGAATCACGGCGCCGAAGAAGGGGATGATCGTGGAGCGATACGCCGAGGAAGGCGACGTGGCCCAGCCCGGCGTCCCCCTGTTGGAGTTGTACGACCCCACCTCGCTGCGGCTGGAAGTTCCCGTGATGGAGAACCTGGCCATCAAGCTCAAGCCCGGCGATCAACTGACGGTGAAGATCGACGCCCTGGACCGGCAGTTCACGGCTACGGTCGACGAGATTGTGCCTCAGGCCGAAGCGGCCAGCCGCTCCTTCATGGTCAAGGTGAAGCTGCCGCCTTCACCGGACCTTTTCGAAGGGATGTACGGGCGGCTGTTGATCCCTGCGGGTATGCGCCGCCACCTGTGTCTGAATGCCCGCGCCGTGGAACGGATCGGGCAGCTCGAGTTCGTCTACGTGGTGGACCGTAACGGGAAAAACCCCGAACGGCGGTTCATCAAGACAGGTCGTTACGGACGCCCTGACCGGCTCGAAGTGCTCAGCGGATTGAAGGCCGACGAATACGTCCTGGTCAGACCGAAGGTGTCGGACAAGT
Organism: Planctomycetota bacterium; assembly: GCA_015661985.1. GTDB lineage: Bacteria > Planctomycetota > Planctomycetia > Pirellulales > Thermoguttaceae > SZUA-1497. The sequence continues at coordinate 4,686 of DQVB01000656.1, forward strand.
CCACCCCGTCGAAGACTGAAGGATAAAGGCACGAGCAGCGGAAGGACGAGAGGGCGGCATGAACGATTCCCAGGCAAAGACTCCCCTGTTGACGCGGATCGTGGCTACGTTCCTGCGCGGCGACGTGGCCGTGCTGCTGGTACTTCTTTCCCTGGCCATGGGTGCCGGTGCGCTGATGATCACCCCGCGCGAGGAAGAGCCGCAGATCGTGGTCCCCATGGCCGATGTGTTCATCTCCGCCCCGGGGCTGTCGGCCCAGGAGGTGGAAAAGCACGTCGCCTATCGACTGGAACGGATCCTCTATCAGATCGATGGGGTCGAGTATGTCTATTCCATGTCGCGGCCGGGCCAGTGCATCGTGACGGTGCGGTTCTACGTGGGCGAGGACCGCGAAGCGTCGCTGGTGAAGCTGTTCACCAAGATCAACTCGCACATCGACCAGGTTCCGCCGGACGTGACCGCCTGGGTGGTCAAGCCCGTCGAGGTGGACGATGTGCCCATCCTCACCCTCACCCTCTGGTCGGAGCGGCCCGAGCTGTACGGGGACCACGAGTTGCGGCGGATCGCCGAAGAGTTGCAGAACAACCTGAAATCGATCAAGAACACCAATCGTGTTTGGGTCATCGGGGGGAGGCCGCGCAGGATCCGTGTCGAACTGGACCCCGGCCGGCTGGCCGCCCATCGCACCTCCGCCCTCTTCGTGGCCCGGGCTCTTCAGGCCAGCAACGTGAACGTCCGCGCCGGGCGGTTCGAACAGCAGGACCGCGAGTATATCGTGGAGGCCGGGACATTTCTGCGCGATGCCAGCCAGTTGGGAGACCTGGTGATCAACGTGGCCGGCGATCGGCCTGTGTACCTGAAAGACGTCGCCCGGATCATCGACGGCCCTGCTGAGGTGGACACCTACACGTGGATCGGCTTCGGGCCGGCGGCCCGGGATCCGCGCCGGCCGAAGGAGGCGCCGGAGGAGGCGCCGAAGGAGGCCGGCAACCAAAGCGATACGGGCGGTCGCTCCAGCCAGCCGGGCCCGCCCGGCACGCTCTATCCGGCCGTGCACATCGCCGTGGCCAAACAGAAGGGCACCAACGCCGTGTGGGTGGCCCAAGCGGTACAGGCCAAGATGGAAAAGCTGGCTTCCACCCTTTTGCCCGAAGGCGTTTGGTTCCGCGTCACGCGCGACTACGGTGAAACGGCGGACGAGAAGGTCAACGAACTGGTCCAAAGCCTGGCCATCGCCGTGGTCACCGTGGTCATCCTCATTGGAGTAGGGATAGGCTGGCGGGCTGCCCTGGTGATCGCCTTGGCCATCCCCGTCTGTTATAGCATCACTCTGTTCGTCAATTACCTGGCGGGCTACACGATCAACCGCGTGACGTTGTTTGCGTTGATCTTGTCTTTGGGCCTGTTGGTGGACGACCCCATCACCGACGTGGAGAACATCGCACGGTATTTCACCATGCGCCGATTCCCGCCGCGGGAAGCCACGCTGCGTGCCATCCAAGAGGTTCAGCCGGCTTTGATCCTCTCCACGCTGGCCATCATCGCCAGCTTTGTGCCGTTGATGTTCATCTCGGGCATGATGGGCCCTTACATGGCCCCCATGGCGATGAACGTTCCCCTGACCGTGACGGTTTCGACGCTGGTTGCTTTGACCATCACGCCGTGGCTGGCGATGACCACCCTGGGCTCCTCGGCCGCCCCCGACGCGTCGCAGCCGGGTTACGAACTGACCGAGCGGCCCATGTACCGGCTGAGCCGCGCCGTGCTGGGTACGATCCTCGACCGGCGCTGGCTTTCCTGGGGCACGCTCCTCATCGTGGCCCTCCTGCTGGGCGGCGTGCTCTTCCTGCCCGCCCTGCGATTGGTTCCCCTGAAGATGCTCCCCTACGACAACAAGAACGAACTGCAGATCGTGGTCGATATGCCCGAGGGGACCACGCTGGAACGAACCGACGCCGTCTGCCGCCGCCTGGGCCAGTACCTGGCCGGGGTGGCCGAAGTGCGGGACTACCAGATCTATGTGGGCACGGCTTCGCCCATGGATTTCAACGGCATGGTGCGCCACTATTTCCTCCGCCGTGGGTCGCACATGGCCGATATCCGCGTCAACCTGGCCCATAAGCGCCAGCGCCGCCAGCAGTCCCACGAGATCGTGCTGCGCATCCGCGACGACTTGACACGCATCGCCCGGCAAGCTCATCCGGGGGCCAAGATCAAAGTGGTGGAAGTGCCACCCGGGCCGCCCGTGTTGGCCACCATCACGGCCGAAGTCTACGGGCCCGAAGGCGCAAGCTACGATGAGCTCATCCAAGCGGCCCGGCGACTGCAAGCCCGCATGGAGCGTGAGCCCCGCGTGGTAGACGTGGACATCTCGGCCGAAGACGACCAGGAAGTCTACGTATTCGAGACGGACCAGCCCAAGGCGGGCCTGTCGGGGGTGAGCAAAGAAAACCTGGCCCAGACGCTCCAACTGGCCCTGGCCGGCATGCCCGCCACGGTCATCCACGATCCCCACGAGGTCGATCCGCTCAAAGTGGAACTCCGCGTGGCCCGCAGCCGCCGGTCCGCCATCGATGACTTGGAGGAACTGTACGTCCAGGGCGAGCAGGGCCAACTGGTGCAGATCGGCGCCCTGGGCCAATTCCGTCGCCGCCTGGAAGAAAAGACGATCTACCACAAGAACCTGCGACGGGTGGTCTACGTCTTCGGCGAAGTGGCGGGACGCCCGCCGGCCGATGCGATCATGGACATGGAACTGGACCGCCGAGTGGGGCACAGCCAGCCAGCCTCGGCCACGGCGAACCCCGTGGACCAGCGCACGTGGTTCTCCCCCGGCGGTGGCGACCCGTGGTCCATGCCTGCCGGCTTCACCGTCCAGTGGGCTGGCGAAGGGGAATGGAAAATCACGCTGGACGTCTTCCGCGATCTAGGCATCGCCTTCGCCGCGGCCATGGTGGCCATCTACGTGATCCTCATGTTCCAGACCCGGTCACGACTGCTGCCCGTGGTCATCATGCTGGCCATCCCCCTGACGATGATCGGCATCATGCCCGGGTTCTGGCTGCTGAACCTGATCGTCAACCGGCCCATTGCTGGCTACCCCAATCCCGTGTTCTTTACCGCCACGGCGATGATCGGCATGATCGCTCTGGGTGGGATCGTCGTGCGCAATTCCGTGGTGCTCATCGACTTCATCCGGCAAGGCGAAGCCGAGGGGCTGTCGATCCGGGAAGGGGTGATCCGCAGCGTGGCCGTACGTACCCGGCCCATCGTGCTGACCGCCGGCACCACGCTCCTGGGCAACTGGGTCATCACCCTCGATCCGATCTTCTCCGGCTTGGCCTGGGCCATCATTTTCGGGATCCTTACCTCCACCCTCTTCACGCTCGTGGTGGTGCCCGTGGTCTACTGGCTCCTCTACGGTCGAAGCCAGGCAGCCGGCTGAACTGAGACGCGCAGCGTGCGGACATCTCTGTCGCGCCGGCTTCGGCCGATGAAACCAGCGAAACCCGGTGCTACGGACCTTTGGTTGCGCCCACCAGCCCACGTTCGGAAGCTCCGCCGGCCCCGGGCGCGTAAACGCCAGCGCTCCAGAAAGGAAACCCGCGTCATTCGTGACCTCGGAGGCCGCAGCCAGCAACCACAGCCTCCGCCGGAACCTCGGTCGCTCGGCCAACGAGCAACCGGAAGCACGGTGTATGCCACGTCGAATCGCCTTTGCGCTGTTCCGGCGACACTTTGCGCGACCTTGTTCCGACCTGCGTGAATAATCCGGGGAAACGCAGGACGGGCATTCTTGCCCGCCAATCGTGGGCTCGACCGGCGACTTCGGCCACTGCGGCAAAACTCACATTTTGTGGCATCGACGGTGGCCAGGCCATCGCCCGTTGTGTCGCACTTATGACGGACGGGAATGTCCATCCTGCGCTGCCGGTCGGCAACGTTGGGTCAAAAGACGATCGGCCACGCTCAGCTGATCACGGGGAGGGAAGGCAACGAGGGTTGCCGGCGGCGGCGATCCACGAGCGCCTTGACCAGACTGCGGCAGAGCGCCTCCAGGCAGGGTGACAACATGGGATCATCGAAGCTGGCGCGGACTCGCCCTTCGTCCCCGCACACGCGGATACTGGTGTTCAAGGGCACTTCGCCCAGAAAGGGTACATCCAGTTCATCCGCCTGGCGCCGGCCGCCGCCTGAGCCGAAGACGTCGTGCCGCGTTTGGCATTCGGGACAGACGAAGTAACTCATGTTTTCCACCATGCCCACCACTTCGATCTTCACTCGGCGGAACATGGCAATGGCCTTGACCACATCCAACAGCGCCACATCCTGCGGCGTGGTCACGACCACGGCTGCAGAGACCGGCAGAACCTGGGACAGCGTGATGGCCACGTCCCCGGTGCCTGGGGGCATGTCGATGATCAGGTAATCCAGGTTTCCCCATTCGGTGTCCTTCAGGAACTGGCTGATCGCCCCGTGCAGCATGGGGCCTCGCCAGATGACCGCTTCGCCGGGCGGGACGAGCAGTCCCATGGACATCATGGCCAGGTCATCCACCCGCACCGGGCGAATGCGGTTTCCGGTGATCACCGGCCGCTGGGCGCATCCCAGCAAGTGGGGGATGCTCGGCCCGTACACGTCGGCATCCATCAACCCCACCTTGCAGCCGGCGCGGGAAAGGCCGCAGGCCAGGATAGCGGCGATGGTGCTCTTGCCCACGCCCCCTTTGCCTGAGCCCACGGCCAGGATGGCTTTGGCCGCCAGTCCGATGGAGCCGACTGTCTCGGCCGGCCGCTCGTGCTCCTCCACTCGTACTTCCAGCCGGACCTGGTTCAGCTCCGGCAGACGCGAGCGAAGATGTTCGGCCAGCTCCACACGCAACTGGTCCCACAACGGGGCGGAGAAAGTGGTCAGTCCCAGCGTCACAGAGAGGCAGCCGTCGCGGAACTCCAGGCCGTGAAGTTGACCCAGCGTGACGATGTCCCGTCCCGTCTCCGGGTCCTGGAAGTCCTTCAGCGCTTCCTTGATGGAAACTTCGCTCACCGGGCCTTGCGCCATGGTCGTCTACTCCCTACGGAATCAGGCCGAGGAGGCGTGGAACCTCTCCGTCAGCGTGGTTCTCGTGTTACAAGCGGTCGCTCAGGGGCTCAGCCGCCAAAGCACCGTGCTCAGCGCGGTCCGGCCATCTCACGGTCAGCCTGCCCAGAGGCCGATCGCCGCCAGGGCAGCATGTCCCAGATTGCTTCTTCCAGACTTTTCTTGGGCCGAGGCAGCTGGTCCAGGTGGCGCCGGGCCATGTCGGCCAGCACAGCGGCCTCGCGCGGCGACGTCGTGAAATGGACGGCCCCGGCTTCGCGCACGAGCCATTCCCACGCCGCCAGCGACCGGTCCGCCACCACGGCCACGCGCACCAGCGGGAAATCCCGCTCCTGGCGCGCCAGCCGGTCGAGCAGGGCATCCGCGTTGGCCCGACACAGTTCGGCCACGACAAAAGCAGCCGGTGTTTCGGCCAACAGCCGCCACGCGCTGGCCACCGTCCGCGTTTCGACCAAAGGGACGTCGGCCGACAAATAGCCACGCAGGGCGACCGTCCACCAACCCTGACGTTCGCACACGATGGCCCGTGGCGGCTGGTTCAGTTCCAGCCACGCGCCGCAATGA
>DQVB01000609.1 GCA_015661985.1 Planctomycetota bacterium
CATGATGTGAGGGCCATGAGGGTGGGCACTCCGGCGCGGTTCTGTTTGGGGATCACATCCAAGCGGACCGCATCGGCAGGGATCGGCGGCAGTGTGGCGCTGACGGGCCGTTTCCAGTTGCCCCGGCGTCCCACCGGCTCCTGGCATCCGCCGTTGTCCTGGAGAAAAAAGACTAACGTGTTCTCCAGTTGGCCGCTGCGCTGCAGACACTCGACAATCCGCCCGATGCCAGCGTCCATGTTGGTGATCATCGCCGCATAGACTTCCATACAGCGGGCTTCCCATGCTTTGTGCTGGACCTCGTCCCAGTTGCCCGCTTGGGGGCTGAGCTCCCAGTCCGAACGGATGATGCCCAGCTGGCGCAGGCGTCGGAACCGGGCCTCGCGTATCGGTCCGTATCCGCAATCGTAGCGGCCGTGGTAACGGGCGACGTCCTCTTCCATCGCGTGCATGGGCCAGTGGGCACAGGTGTAGGCCACATACATGAAGAAAGGACGTCCCGGCTGATGCCGGAAGTGTTCGTCGATGAACCGCACGGCGTGGTCGCTGATGGCGTCCGTGTAGTAGAAAACCTCGGGCTGGTATTCGGGATCGGCGAAGGGCGAGATCATCCTGTTGTCGCGCGTGAGTGTGCCTGGGTCGTAGAAGCTGCCGGCGCCGGTGATCGTGCCATAAAAGCGGTCGAAGCCGCGCTGCAGGGGCCAGTTGTCCTTGGGGCCTTCGGGACGGGCCGCCTTGGTCACGTGCCATTTGCCGACCATGTATGTGGCGTAGCCGGCCGGCTTGAGCACTTCGGCGATCGTCACACAGCGGCGATTCAAGTCGCCGCGGTACCCGTCGTAGCCGCGGTCGGCCATCATCCAGCCCACACCCGTCTGGTGCGGGTAAAGGCCAGTCAAAAGCGAAGCCCGCGTGGGACAGCAGCGCGCCGTATTGTAAAACTGGGTGAACCGCAACCCGCCCGCGGCCAACCGATCCAGGTTGGGCGTGTGGATCTCGCCCCCATAACAGCCGATGTCCGAAAAGCCCATGTCGTCGGACATGATCAGAAGGATATTGGGCCGCTCGGCGGCCAAGCTCATGCGGGCCGCCAAGAGCGCCAAAACGAACCATGGAAGGATCAAACGGGGGGCGGAGAGCGGCGTGCGGAGGGCACTGTCACTACGCCCAAGCACAATGCCGAGACGACGTCGCACGACCACCACCAAGGCAATCTCAACATCTCGAAACATCGCGGGACCTCGCTTTCTGAAACCACGATCTTCCTCGTGCTCATTCCCCACCCGAACCCCTGCCAGGGCTCAAGACCACTGCCGGCCCCCCCTCGCCTCGCCGGCGCTTTGCTTCCCCCGGCCTGCAGCATGGTATAGCATAATTGTCCCGCCAGCCGACGAACACCATCGCACCGGCGGGGCGGCCCACCCAGCGGCGCCTGGGTTACGCACCGAGTGTGGTGTGGCCCTCGCCGTCGTGGTAAGAGCGTATCCCAAAATGAAAAGGGAGCCGTTCGGTCGCGCTTCGTGGCACGGTCCAGAGACCGGCCACAACGTCGTTCGGGGATAGGCCCGAAGGAGAAACAACGATGGACCGGCGTCGAACCTTGGCTGCCAAAGCGCGCTGGACGTTCGCGGCCCCGGTGGCTGTGTCGCTGATCGGCCTGCTGATCGTCCCGGCGGGCGGTGCCGAGTCGGGGCGGCCGAATTTCCTGTTCTTCTTCACCGACGACCAGCCGCCGTTCTGCCTGGGCGCCATGGGCAATCCCCGCATCCGCACCTCCCACACAGATCGATTGGCCAGGGAGGAGGTCCTCTTCACCGACGCTTTTGTGACCACGGCCATCTGCTGCTCGAACCGGGCCTGCGTCCTTACCGGCCAGTACATGCGGCGTCACAGGATCGAAGATTTCCACACGCCGCTATCGCCCGAAGCGTTCGACCAGACCTGCCCCGTGCTGCTTGGCAAAGCCGGCTACCGCACCGGTTACCTGGGCGAATTCGCCATCGGCTGCGAAGATCCGTCACCTGTCCCTTCCTGCCGAAAAGTTCGACGATTGGTACGGCTTCCCTCAGACGATCAACTTCCTCCAGAAAGTGGACGGGCAACACGTCTACAACACCCGGCCGCCCCGCCGACCCGTCCCGCGCTCGGAAGGCGTGCGCACGGTACGGTGGAAATACGTCCGCTACACCGACTTCGACCCATCGTACGAACAGTTGTTCGACCTGGGCGGCGATCCGCTGGAAGAGCGGAACCTGGCCGAGTTCCCCGAACACGTCGACACGTTGGCCACACTGCGCCGCCAGTGCGACACATACCGCAACCAGCTGCGCTGATCGTGTCGGCGTGGCTTTTGTGGGATTTCCTTCAACACCGGAGCCCAACAATGCCTTACCAAGGAGTTCTGGACGACGTGCGGGCGGCTGTCCGGCTGGAGCAGCCGGCTCGCTTGCCCGTGTTCGCTTTGAGTGAGGAGTTCGATGTCAAGTGGCACGGCCGTTACTGCTACGAGGAGGTGTGCCAGGACGGTGAGAAGATGGCCGAGGTGTGGATCGCGGCCATCGAGGAGTTCGGTTACGACTGGGCGTGGCTGCAGGTGGACGACTGCTTTGAATTCGAGCCGCTGGGGGTGGGCACCCACGGGGAGGGGAACATCCTGCGGGCCACCCGCGAGTACCTGCCGGCCAGCCGCGAGACGCTCGATTCGCTCCGCATCCCCGACCCGACCCGAGACGGCCGCATGCCCGAAAAGCTCAAAGCGATCCGCCGCGTGCGCGACCACTTCGATGACACCGTGTTGGTGGAAGGGGCCTGTGCTGCGCCGTTCAGCTCGGTGGGATTGCTGTTCGGCCTCCAGGAGACCATGATGCTGGCCGTCACCGATCCGGACCTCCTGCGCGACGCGTGTGCGTTTTTCGTCGATCTCCAGGCCCGGTATGCCCAGGCACAGATCGAAGCCGGCGCCCAGGCTATCTGGTTGGGCGATTGCAACGCCTTCTCCGGCTTCCTGTCCGTGGACCAGTACCGCCAGTTGGCCTTGCCCTCCTGCCGGGAACTGGTCCGCCGAATCCAAGCCGCCGGAGGGATCGTCCACTTGATGAACAGCGAAATCAAAGTCCCGTACCTGGTCGCCGAGATCGACACGGGGGCCGATATCATCAACTGCGGTCCCGCGGCCGACATGGCTGAGGCAGCCCAAGCGCTGGGCGGCAAGGTTTGCTACAGCGGCAACTTGGACCCCATCGAAGTGCTCATGAAAGGGACGCCGGAACAAGTGGCCGCCGAGACCGAGCGGATCATCAACACCTGCGCCCCCGGCGGCGGGTACCTCTTCTGTACCGGCGAAATGAACCCGCGCGACGTGCCCGAAGAGAACATGCGCGCCCTGGTCCGCACCGTCCGCCGCTGGCGCCGTTCGTAGCGACCCGCCTGCGCCGACTTGGCGGCCGATGCCGTTCGGCCGGCACAGCCTGAACGGCTTGATCAAGCTACGGGATCACCCGGGGTGGGTCGGTGCCGTAGGCGTTGTCGTAGACGCGGGTCTTTTCTTCGGCCCGCACGGCGCTCTGCGGGGTGGGGTGGCGGGGGAACCAGTTGCGGTGGACTTCGCAACGCTCCTCGGGCACGCCGCGGATGACCACCGGCGTCGTGGGGGCGCGGAACGTGTTGTGGTGGATGAGGATGGTCGTGCCGGCGACGTTGGTGCCGTCTTTCCTGTCCCGCCCGCCGTGCATGTCGAAACAATGGCTGAGCGACGTGCCCAGTTCCACGTTGTGCCGGGCCTCGTAGCTCGTGCCCGGGCGGCCCGTGCCGGCGATGGAATGGCGATTGAAGTCGAACAGGTTCCGTTCGATGAGTGAACGGGCTTTGTTGTGCGACACGCCGTAGCCCAGCCCCTGATGCTGGCAATGGTGGATGAAGTTGTGGTGAATGTGATGGCCCTGGCCGCCGCCGAGCCGGACGCCGGCATGACCGAACCCGGAGATGTCGCAGTTGTCCACTTCCAGCCGATCGTGTGCGCCGACGATGCCTTTCTGTATGGGAAACTTGTAGTAGTAGGCGTGTCCGCCGGCGCCTTCGCGAAAGGCCCGGCGGTGGTGTTCGATGTAGCGTTTGGGATTCGGCCCCTGGATGCGCAAACCCGTGACCCGCACGTCCGGCCCCGTGGCGCGGATCATGAGTGGCGTTCTCAGCGTGTCGCTCAACAGCAGCGCCCCGGGCGATCCCTCATGGCCCCGGTCGCTGGCCAACGTCACGCCGCCGGGCACCTCGAGCACCAACTGCTCGATGTAAATCCGTGCCGTCAGGTCAATCTCCACCGAACCCGGGATGAAGACCGTCTGGCCAGCCTTGGCGCGCGACAAGGCCTCCAGCAGTTCATCCAGGGTGCGGACGACGAAGTCACCTTTGGTCACGATCCGCCCGTAGCCGGGCCCGCCGCCGATGGGGCCCAGCGAGTCAGGCTCTGCCCCGTACCGCTGCCCGTCCACTTCCACCCACGTCACCTCGCCGCCCACAGCCACAGCGGCCACAGCGAGCCCCAAGAGTGCCGAACTGATGCGTTGCGCCAATGCCATTTGCGTTGCCTCCCTTCAGGGTCCGTGCACGGCGTTCTCCTGCCCCCCGCCGCCGGGTTCCTCTGTTGGCTCAACAGAGAGACCGGCCAAAGGAGGCCTTGGGCCGGCGCGCGAAGACGGGCCCTTTGCAGCGGTTGATGCCCTGGGCGGCGATCGTTCTGGGGCCTCCACCGGCGGCATCCACACCAGCCGGAAGCTCATCTTCAGGGGCCCGATCCGGTCTGCCGTGTTGGCACGCCAGACGAATGAACCCGCGGCTGTTGCGCCTGAGAGTCCCCGGGGATCCTGTTCAGCTGCCTGGTGTGACGGCCCAGCCCCCAAGCGCGCTGCCTCCTGGGCCGGCTCTTCTATCGGATCTATTGGACTTCTTCCAGCGACACGGGGCGGCGCTGTTTGGCCGAGATCAGGGCAGCTTCCAACACCCGTTGCGTCTGGTAGGCATCTTCAAAATCGGGAAGCGGCACGGTGGGTACTTCTCCGGCCAGTACTTTCAGCACGTCGTAGGCCTGGTTGGTGAAGCCATGTTCGTAGCCGATGATATGGGCATCGGGCCACCAGTGGGCCACGTAGGGGTGGTCATCGCCGTGGGTACACATGATGGTAGTCCACCCTTGGACGGCCCGGGGCAGCGTGGCGTCGTAGAATTCCAGTTCGTTCATCCGTTCGAAGTCGAATTTGATGGCCCCCTTGGTGCCGTTGATCTCGAAGGTATTGCGGTTCTGGTTGCCCGTGGCTTGGCGAGCCGCCTCGAAGGTGGCCACCGCTCCGCCGGAGAAGCGGGCCAGGAACAGCACGGTGTCGTCCACGGTCACATCGCCCATTTCCTCGCCGCCGGCTCCCGCTCCCAACGTTTCGCCGCCGGTGCCGGCCAGCCTTTTCCGTTTCTTGATGAACGTCTCGGCGATCGCCCCGACCACTTCGGTGATCTCTTGGCCGGTGACGAAGCGGGTCATGTCGACGATGTGAGCGTTCAGGTCACCGTGGGCGCCGGAGCCGGCCAGCGTGGCGTCGAAGCGCCATAACAGGGGCACCTCTTCGTTGGCCCAGTCCTGGAGGTATGTGGCCCGCACGTGTCGAATCTCGCCGATCTTGCCTTCCCGTACCAGCTGATGGGCCAGGGCCACCGCGGGGCAGCGGCGGTAGTTGAACCAGACGAAAGTCTTGACCCCTTTCTGCTTGGCCGCTTCGACCATGGCGCGGGCGTCTTCGAGGCTGCCGGCCAGCGGTTTTTCGCAGCAGACGGGTTTGCCCGCGGCGATGGCCGCCTTGGCCACCGGGGCGTGCATGTAGTTGGGCGTGACCACGTCGACCAGGCCGATCTCGGGCGACTGGACCAAGGACTGCCAGTCGGTCGATGTGTGCTGCCAGCCCCAATTGGCTGCAAAGCGTGGCGGGTCTTCCTCCGGTTGGCCGAAGACCGTGTGCATCACCGGCTTCAGCGGCACGGGGAAGAACTTGGCCACCTGTCCCCAGGCATTCGAATGGGACCGTCCCATGAAACCTTGCCCGATCAGGGCCACGTGGATCGTCTCCATCTGTGTCTCCTCCGAACCCAGGTCGACTGCGATGTAACCTGCACTGATGTGGGCGGTTATAGCGGATCAAGGCCGCTTTGCAAGCCTCCCGGAGCCAAAAAAGGGGAGGCCGGACATGCCCGGCTTGGGGGATGGAGCCGACACTGCGCTTGGCAGCTTGTACCTGAAAGGGGTAAGATGCAGGGCAGGACGCGGGGCGGCCGGGGTCACCGCGTCGTGCTTTGGCAGTTGACTGGAACAACCCAAGAAGGAGACAAGACCATGGCATCTCTGGCAAAGCCCGCGTGGGTGGCGGTGTTCGCCGGCGGAGTGGTCATCGGCCTGATCCTTGCCGGACTGTGGCCCCAGACGCCCCTCCATGCGGTGGCCACCGACCGGCAGGAGAACTTCCTCATGGCCACAGGATGGGTCGACGAAGGCGTGGAGGCCGTCTATCTTCTCGATGCGACCAGTGGGGCTCTCCGGGCCAAGGTGCTGTCGAACCAAAGGAAGGGATTTCAGGCCCATTACGAGGCCAACGTGGGCCAGGATCTTGCCGCACTGGTGAACATGCTCAATGCGAGGATCCGCCAAGCCAACGCGGCTGCACCTCCCGGCACACCCCCCCAACCAGAGATCCAGATTCCCCAGACGCCCAACTACATGATGGTCACCGGCGTGGCGGATATCCGCCGCGGTGCCGCCGCCCGGGCGTGGCCCTCCACGGCAGTGATCTACGTGGCGGAGACCAACACGGGGATCGTCATGTGCTACGTGATGCCGTGGAATCGCAGCGCCCACTCCAGCGACGTGCCCGTCAACGGCGCCCTGCTGTTTTGGGCGGGCGACCTGCTCACAGCCCCCTTGGTCAAGACACAATAGCTTGCAGCCGGCGATGGAGATTACCGTCAACGGCCAAGTCCGCACGGTGAGCCACGGAAGCACCGTGGCCGATCTGTTGGCCGAACTGGGCTTGGCACACAAACTGGTAGCCGTGGAAGTGAACGAACAGCTGGTGCCCAAAGCGCAGCACGGCGAACGTCGCCTGGCCCCGGGCGACCGGCTGGAAATCGTGACCCTTGTGGGTGGAGGTTGATACGGTGGCCGTCGAACCGATGATCGAAGACCCTTTGAGGATCGGCTCTCATACCTTCTCCAGCCGCCTGATCGTGGGCACCGGCAAGTATGCCACGTACGAGCTGATGGCCCAGGCTTTGGAGCTCTCCGGCAGCGAATGCATCACGGTGGCGGTGCGGCGGGAGCGGCTCATAGACGCCGAAGGCAAGAACCTGCTCGATTTTCTCGATACCGATCGCTACACGATCCTGCCCAATACGGCCGGCTGCTACTCGGCTGACGACGCGGTACGCGTGGCCCGTCTGGGCCGCGAAATCCTCTCCCAAATGGGAAACCCCGGCGCCAACTGGGTCAAGCTCGAAGTGCTCGGCGACCGCAAGACCCTGTTGCCTGACCCGATCGGCACCCTGGAGGCCACCCGGCGGCTGATTGACGAGGGCTTCCAGGTCTTGGTCTACACGACCGATGACCCCGTGGTCGCCAAACGACTCAAGGAAGCGGGGGCCACCAGTGTTATGCCGGCGGGAAGCCCCATCGGCTCAGGCCAGGGGGTCCTGAACCCGAACAATATCCGCATCTGCCTGGAATACCTCAAAGACGGCGACCCTGACTACCCGGTGATCGTCGATGCGGGCGTGGGCACGGCCAGCGACGTGACGGTGGCCATGGAGTTAGGCGTCGACGGCGTTCTGCTCAACACGGGCATCGCCCACGCCAAAGACCCGCTCATGATGGCCCGTGCCATGCGTCTGGCCGCTGAATCGGGACGATTGGCCTACCGGGCCGGCCGGATCCCCAAGAAACTCTACGCCACAGCCTCCAGTCCCGTCGAAGGCACCATTGCCCCGTCCAGATCGTAGGGGCCGACCGCCGGTGTCGGCCCAGCCGGTGGAGCGGCAGGTCGACCGGACTCGCCCCAGTGGCTCGCCGGGAGACTCCGCCGTGAAGAGGCGTGCCGGAATCACATGACCGTCTCGGCTGTTGTGGTGCAGGCCTCCCGCGTTCAATCCCCAGCATCCGGGAGGGCTGCACCGCAATGCTCCGGTCGACTTGTTCTGGCGCTCCCCCCCACCTCTCTTGGATCAGCTAGGGTCATCTTCGGTACGCTCGGCCGACGCGCTTCCGTAGCAGGCGGGGAAACCACCCAGCAAACATGGGGTATCCACCCTCGCCACATTACGGCGAAACCGGGGTCACGACCGCCAAGATCGGCAACACCTGTCCTCGTGGCTGTGATGGGACCGACTGCGTGAGCGAGCCAATCGTGATCTAGAGTTGTGGAAGAGGGCAATGGAAGCTGTTCAGGACCAGACAGCAGTGGTTGTTTTGTTTGTGTTTGTGGTTGCCGTTTTGAACCTGGGCCTGGGGTTCTTGGCAGCGGTTTATACAGCCCGGGACTGCCAGGGAGGCGAAGCCGCCCGGCCCTCCGATGCCCCTGCCGCCCCCAAGGGACTGCTGCAGCCGGCCACGGGGGAGGATGTGGCGCGAGCGATCGCGACGTTGATCGATGGGGACGAGCCCGGTGTGGCCATGGACGAAGGCCCGCCGCAAAGGGACGAGCCGCCGCAGGCGGAGCAGCAACCCCGCGCGCTCGACGCGCCGCCGGAGGAGCCCTCCCAACCCGACGAACCTGAATCGCCAGGCTCGTCGAAGGTGGCCGATGCGCCCGGGTTGGACCGTCTTCCACAGACCGCCGAATCCGCCTCTTCCGAAGGGTTGACCCAGGTGGATGGACCGGAGGCCGTAACGCCGGCCGACGCGAGCGGACAGGAAGGCGACGAGGAAGTGGCAGACGACGGGAAGCCGCCGGCAGGACACGACGATCTGGATTTGTTCTTGTCGCTCCACCAGGGCCAGATGGTGGTCGCCAATGGAGTCCAGGCAGAGGAGGAGCCGGACGAGGCTGCACTGGAGCAATCGGCCGATGCGGCCAGTCCTTCGACCGACCTGTCCGAGACGGACGATTCGGCCGAGCCCGGCTCGATCGGGGACACTGCCCTGCCCAACCAGGCTTCCAGCTGACCACCCGCCCTGACCGCGTGCGCCACAGCAGCACGAAGACCGTGATAGACCGACAGAACATCCCCGACCGGTTTCCGGGAGAGGACAGCGATGAACGAACCGGTTTCCTTCGAGACAAGCCGTGGCCCAACGTCTCGCGAGGCGCCGACTGAATTCCCGTCCAGCGGCGAAGGGGCACCCGTTCCGCTGGAGCGCCAGGAGGCAATGCTAGCCCTGGGGCGCCGCGCCATGGACCCGCCGGAGGAGGTCGTGTTCCTGCAGGAATCGGCGGCCATGATTGCCCGTCTGCTGGGCGTAGAGCACAGCGGTGTGGCCCAATGCACGCCCGAGGGGCAGCTGCTCGTTTGTTTGGCCCTGAACAGCCAGTCGGGCACGGTGGTCGAGCGGGTTGGCACCCAAAGCCGTCGGTCGCTAGCGGCCTTCGCGCTGGAGCAGGGGGAGCCGGTCATCGTCGAGGACTGGGGCCGTGAGGTGCGATTGAGCGATCCGTTGCTACAGCGACACGGTTTTTCGGTAGCCCTTGCCGTGCCGCTGAAGGCGGGCCAGCGCCGCTTCGGAGTATTGCTGGCCGGAAGCCCCCGGCCGGTAACCCTCTCCGACGACGATGTCCTTTTTGCGGAGAACATCTCCTATCTGGTTACCGCCACCATCGCCCGCCGCAAAACGGAAGAGGCTTTGGAGCTGGCCCGGAGTTTCGCCGACCGTCTGATGCAGACGCTGGGCGCCATGGTACTGGTGCTGGACCCCAAGGGGCGGATCCTGCGAGTGAACCGGACGTGCGAGCGAATCACGGGCTTTCCCGCCGCCGATCTGGAGGGGCGAGTGATCCATGAGGTTTTCCCGGTGACGAATCGCCCCGAGCTGTTCACCACGGTCTTCCGGCGCGTGGCCTCGGGCAGTAGCCCGGTAGAATACGAAAGCGCGCTGGTGGCCAAGGACGGCACCCAATGGTATATCGCATGGAGCTACTCGGGCGTGAACGCCCCAGACGGCTCGCTCGAGCGGGTTATCGCCACGGGGATCGACGTCACGGCACTGCGGCAGGCCACAGAGACAGGCGATGGCGGCGCCGAGGCAGTTGATGCACAGGCCGCCTCACCAGCGGGCAAGAAGCCCCGTGGCGGCACGGCAGAGACCCTCCTGCGCGAACGCCGGCACAGCCCTCGACGGCCGTACCCGTATCTCCAGGCCATCGCCTACGTCCTTGACGGCCACTTGCCCGCCCTGACCGATTTCTTCCAGGTCGAATGCCATGACATCGCCGGGGCCGGCTTCTCCTTCCTCTCCTCCCGCCCGCCCCAATCGGACACGCTCGTGGTGGCCCTCGGCCGGCACCCACGTCTGACGCATCTCAGCGCACGGGTCATCCATGCCACCCGCATTGAGCATCGGGGCAAGCCCATGTTCCTGATCGGCTGTGCCTATCTGGGGCGTGTTCGGTACTGATACCCCGCCCAGCCATTCCGGACGGCGCAAGCCGCTCAGATCTCCGTCACATAGGGTTCACGCTGGCGGCGCCACCTCAGCGAGCTGGCCTCCTCGTCGCCGACAAAGTCCTCCCTATCCGGATCCCAGCGAAGGGGGCGTCCGAGCAGCAGCGTGATGTTGCACAGATGGCAACTGGTCATCGTACGGTGGTGCGTGAACACATCGCTGATCGGCAACGATCGCTCGCCGATGCACTGGAAAAAGTTCTCCATGTGTCCCGCAGGCTTCTTACCACCATAGAGTTTGATCACTTCCTCGTCCAACCACCGCCGGTCGGCTTCGCCCAACTCCTCCACCGGTTTGCCCGACAGTCGGGCGCGGTTGACAAAGATGCGTCCCTCGTCCCCGACGATGAGGATCCCATTGCCGAAACTGGTCTCTCCGTCGGGGGACGTGTACGAATCGTTGACACTGAGCTCGGTTCCGTTGGCGAACTTCAAACAGATGTTGAACTTGATGGCCGTATTGAACCCGTTGGGCAGGGTGATTTCGCCATCCAGGAATCGCTTTGGATCGTACTTGGGGATGAGCGGCGGAAACCGGCCCGCGCCGGACACCTCGACCGGCCCCGTGTGGTCGCAGCCCAAAGCCCACTGGGCGATGTCGATGTGGTGGGCTCCCCAGTCGGTCATCTTGCCGCCCGAGTATTCCAGCCACCAGCGGAACAGCTTGCGCCGTTCCACACAATAGGGCACCGCCGGCGCCGGGCCGAGCCACATATCCCAGTTCAGCTCTTTGGGCGGATCCGTATTGGGGAAGGGCCCGCCGGCCGGCGCACCACCGATGGCTACGTAGGCGCGCAGGTTGCCGCCCAACCGGCCGCTCTGGGCCAGCGCCACGGCCTTGAGAAACCTCTGGCCGTACTCGGTCCGCTGCTGCGACCCCACCTGGAACACGCGGCCGGTCTGGCGCACCACCCGGCAGATCTGTTTGCCTTCGTCGATGGTCAGCGTCAGCGGTTTTTCGCAGTAGACGTCGCATCCGGCCTTCATGGCCGCAATGGAAATCGGCACGTGCCAATGGTCAGGTGTGCCGATGGTCACCAAGTCCACTTTTTCCCGCTCCAGCAGCTGGCGATAGTCCTGATACTGGTTGATCTTGTACTCGAACTTCTCGGCGAATTCGCCCGTGTGCAGGGCGTCCACGTCACAAACGGCGACGATCCGGCCGAACCGCGCCGCCTGGCGTGCAATCCCCCCGCCGCGGTTGTACCGGCCGCGGCTTCCTCCTACACCGATGGCCCCGATCGTCAACTGGCTGTTCACATCCTCTGCCCCGGCTAGCCGTCGGGGCCAGAAGTAAGGTACGGCCGCAGAGGTGGCCGCGGCGGCCAGGAAATTCCGGCGAGTCAAACGGGTGCGGTTCATCAGCTATCCTCCCAGGGCCAATGCAGGTGGGAAGCGGGAAGGAACAACGCAGAAACGGCAGACCGCAAACCGACTTCGCCTGCAAAGGGCCAAACACGGCGGCTACAGGTCAAAAAGGTCGGCCAGAAGGCCGGCCAGCGGTCCCTGCCAGGCAGCATAACCACGTCCGGCGCCTCGGACAAGACCCTCCGGAAGTGCGGCCCCGCAGTCATGTCCGGCGATCGCCCCCGTGCCGCCAGTAGTACTTCAGCTTGTCGAATTCGTCGAACATCACTACGGCGGTCTCCGGCTTCACGCCGATGGCATCCCACGCGCCGTAGTCGAAGGCGATCATGCCGCCGCGGGGAGTGCTCCAGTGCTCGACCAGTTGGCGAGCCTCGCGGCGCACCTCCCCTTCGTCGCCCCGGACCAGGGTGGATTGGATGCACACAGTGGCCAGGAAACAGACCTGGCCGCGGAACCGCCGGCCGAATTCCACCAAGCCGTAGCTGCGCGTTTGCTGCATGTTGAGCACGTCGACGCCCAAACGGATGAACGTGGGCACGAAGGCGTTGATCTTCCCGCAGCTGTGAAGGATCACGTCCCAGCCGCAATCGTGAAGGGCGTCGAAGATGAGCCGATAGCGAGGCGCGAAGAACTCCTCCAGGATCTTCAGGCTCACAAACGTTCCGTCCTGGGTGCCCCAATCGTCGGCCACAAACAGACCGTGCACGCGACTTCCGAAGCGGCGACGCAGTTCGTCGATCTGCTCCAGCTTGAACTGGACGATCATGTCCAGCAAGCGGTGTACCTTCTCCGGATGGAGGTAGAAATCCTCCATGGTGTTGGCGAACCCACGCAGCATGTGCAGGCGGGAGAAAAGCAGCCCGTGGGCCGTGAGACAGACGTAGCGGCCGGCGGCCTGGTCGATCAGTGGCCCCAGGCGCTCATAATAGAAGGGGTTGCGTGGATTGGGCGGCCGATACGCGGCCAGACGGGACCAGTCCTCCAGCGGGTGGCCAGCCACCTGGCCGATGTTCCGCTGGGCCGTCGTCTGCCAGGCACACCCCCAGTCGTCCGTGCCCGGGCTGTCGAAAAACCATCCCGCCTGGGCACGATCCATCTCCCAGATGTTGTGCACGTCGTCCGGGAATTGCCGGAGCTTGTGGTTCCAGTGCTGCCAGAAGGGCAACCGCGGCGGGCACTGGAAGTGGATCGCACGACGGACAATCTCTACCGGTTCCATGGGTCAATCCGCTGGCTCGAAGGGAATCAATACACCGCCGCCCCTTGCCGCATCCCCCAGCGTGGGTCCGGAGGGGAAACAAGTCCCACGGGTGGACACCTTGGGCTTCCATCGAGATTCTCCCTCACCGGAGGCAGCAGTGCCAGCACCTCCGGTGTGCGCCCCGCGCCGGTACCGCCAGGACTCGGCAGGGGAAGACACGCGCCCCCAGGCCGAGCATCGCTGAGCGGCGGTGGTACGCGAGCCCTTACCACGATCCAGGCAACAGGATCCTGGCTGGCGCCGAACCGAGCCATCAGAGCACCTAACGTGGGACAGGCTTCCAGCCTGCCACCCACAACCCAGAAGATGCGCGAACGGCGCGCATATCTTGCAAGCGGGCAGTTGGACCGTTATTAGAGTCTTACGGTGTCACTTGGTGCGCATCTTCGGCCCGTGGCGCACGCGGGGACACTTGCCGGGCCCCGGGTTCGCAAGGGTCCTCTGGCCCCCTCTTTGGACCAGTCGGTGAAGGAGAAGACCGATGAGAGACGTCGTCCGATCCGTCTGGCGTCGCATGCGGACAGGGCTTCTCGTGGCCGCCACGGTGGCGTTGGCGACCGGAGCAGCGCGGGCGGCCGATGAGGAACCCGTCCGCCGTAACGTGATCCTGGTTCTCAGCGACGACCATCGCTATGACTTTATGAGCTTCATGGAAGAGGCTCCCGACTTTCTGGAGACGCCCCATATGGACCGCATGGCGGCCCAGGGGGCGCATCTGGCCAATGCCTTCGTGGCCACTTCGTTGTGCTCGCCCAGCCGGGCGTCGATCTTGACGGGCCAGTACACTCACCGGCACGGCGTGGTGGACAACCAGCGTCCGGTCCCGCCCGGCACTCGATTCTTCCCCGAAGTGCTGCAGCGGGCGGGCTACGTCACGGCCTTCGTGGGCAAATGGCATATGGGGCACGAGGACGATCGGCCGCGCAAGGGGTTTCACCACTGGGTGAGCTTCCGCGGCCAGGGCCAGTATTTCGACCCGCTGTTGAACATCAACGGCACGCGGCGCCGGTTCCAGGGCTACACTACCGATATCCTGACCCAGCAGGCCCTTCGCTGGCTGGAGAGCGTGCGATCCAAGCCGTTTTTCCTCTATCTCTCTTACAAAGCGGTGCACTATCCGTTCCTGCCTGCCCCCCGCCACCACGGCCGCTATGAGAAGGCGAAAATCACCTATCCGGACACGATGGCGCTGACCGAACAGAATTACCTCAGCCAACCGCGTTGGGTACGCCAGCGCAGGTACAGCATCCACGGCATCGACCATATGCAGACCGGTCCCTTTGACCACGACCCCGTCCCTTCCTTCGACGATCTCTACCATCGCTATTGTGAAACCGTCCACGGGTTGGACGAGAACCTGGGCCGCCTGCTCGATTGGCTCGATCAGAGCGGCCTGGCCGACTCCACCCTGGTCCTGTACATGGGCGACAACGGTTTCGCCCTGGGCGAACACGGGTTCTACGACAAACGGGACGCCTTTGAAGAGTCGATCCGCATCCCCATGCTCGCCTATGCCCCCGGTTTGATCCGGCCCGAGACGCGCATCAACCAGATGGTACAGAATATCGACATCGCCCCCACGATCCTGGAGGCCGCTGGCTGTCCGGTGCCGCCCGAGATGCAGGTGGACGGCCGTTCGTTTCTGCCTTTGCTGGCCGGCCGCGACATTCCATGGCGTGACCATATCCTTTACGAATACTACTGGGAATGGAACTTCCCGGCCACGCCCACCCTGTTCGCCATCCGCACGGAGCGATACAAGTACGTCTTCTACCATGGCATCTGGGACCGGAACGGGTTCTACGATCTTCAAACCGACCCCGTCGAGCGGCACAATTTGATCGACGTTCCAGCCTACCGCGAGCAGATTGCCGCCATGGAGAAGCAGCTCTTCGACGAGCTGGAGGCCACCGGCGGCATGCAGATCCCCTTGCGACGCCCAGCCGGCGTACCGCTCCACCAGCGCAAACTCCGCCGCTGAAGCCCCCCGCCCGTTGCGCGGCGGCCGCTTCGCACCGGCTGCGGGGGCGGATTGACACTTGAGTGCCCGCCTGGTCTAATGCTAGGTGGTGTCGCACCGGTCAAGGGTGGGCCGTCTGCGGCGGGCACTCTGGAGGCGCCGTGTGTACAGGAGAATGGGCCATGAACCCCCTTCGCGGCGTATGGTGGTGCTGGAGCCCTCTGCTGGCGCTTTGGCTTGTTCGCCCGGCCCCGGCCCAAGAGGACATCCAGAAAACGGCCGCTGCACTGGTGACTCCGGGCGCCGAGCGGGCCATCCACCAGGGGCTGGCGTTCTTGGTTTCCCGGCAGCATCGGGACGGGTCGTTCGGCTCGGGCAGTTATCGGGGGAATGCGGCCATCTGTGCGTTGGGGGGAATGGCGTTCCTCTCCACCGGGAGCACGCCGGAGCGGGGCCCGTACGGGCTGAACGTGAGCCGCTGCCTGGACTATCTGTTGGGGATCAGCCAGCAGAGCGGGTTCATCTCGGCGCCCAGTGCGGCCAGCCACGGGCCGATGTACGGCCATGGGTTCGCCACTATGTTCCTGGCCGAATGCTACGGCATGTCGCCGCGGCCGGAGCTGCGCAGCAAGCTGCGCGCTGCCGTAAAGCTGATCATCAACACCCAGAACAAGGAGGGCGGTTGGCGCTATCTCCCTCGGCGACTGGATGCGGACATCTCCGTGACCGTCTGCCAGGTGATGGCCCTCCGCGCAGCCCGCAACTGCGGCGTCTTCGTGCCCCGACAGACGATCGATCGGGCTATCGAGTACGTGACGCGCTGCCAGAATGCCGACGGTGGGTTCATGTACATGAGCCAGGGCGGGGAAAGCGCCTTTGCGCGTTCGGCCGCGGGCGTGGTGGCCTTGTACAGCGCGGGCGTGTACGAAGGGCCGGAGATCGAAAAGGGGATCCAGTACCTCATGCGTTTCAAGCCGGAGCCGGGGATCGTGCGCCGCGAGACCTACTATTACTATGGACACTACTACGCGGTTCAGGCGATGTGGCAGGCGGGGGGCGAAGCGTGGCGGCAATGGTACCCAGCCATTCGCAATGAACTGGCGGCGCGGCAAAACCCGGACGGGTCGTGGACCTCGCCCATTTCACCCGAATACGCCACCGCCATGGCCTTGATTGTTCTCCAGATCCCCAACAACTGCGTGCCCATTTTCCAGAAGTAGCCAGCAAGGCTGGGAAATGCGCCGGGCCAAGGCCGGGGGCCAGCCGCCGCGTGGAAAAACGGCGGCGCTGAAAATAATTCGGTGCTTCTGTCGGGAATCACACCTGCGCCGCGTGAGCAGGCAGCGGTGGATCGGTCGACTGAATGACCCTGCGCGGGTTGCGCCACAGAAGGCCCGCGGGAATCCGAAACACGAAACCCGAAACAATGCCGAAATCCGGAATCCACATGTCCCAAACGTACCAGCGCAGCGCTGGACGCTGTGCCGCAACCGCCGGATCCCCCCGGTGTTTTTGTCATTGGGCTTTCGGACATTCGGATTTCGACATTCGGATTTGTCGCCAGTGGTGTCGCAGACTCGCGCACGATGCTTTAAAGAGATAGAACGGTGTCCGTGATCAGAACCCTCTGTGCCCTGGCCACCATGCTCTCGCTCCCCCCGGTGGCAGCCGAGCTGCCCATGGCCGTACCCGCCACGGGAGAGCCCTTTGCGGCGGAGATCGTCTCCATCGGTCCGTCATGGCAGATCGCTTTTCGGGCGGGAGACCAGCTGCGCAAGGTGGCCGCCGCCGAATTGGCCTGGTGGGGCTCGTTCCGCGAGTCGGCGCACCGTGGCCACCTGATCCTGGCTGACGGTGGCCTGTTGGCGGCCACTCTGCTGGAGGCGGACCAGGATATCGTGGTCGCCGATGCAGGGCGATTCGGTTTGGTGCGGTTGCCCTGGGACTTTGTCGCCGCGGCGGTCCTGTTGCCGCCCGCGGTGCGCCACGAGCGGGATCGACTGCTTGGTCGCATCCTTACGGCTTCGACGCGCCACGACCAGGTGATCCTGGCCAACGGCGATGAGCTGGCCGGACGTGTGGCGGTCATCCGGGATGATAAGCTGCAGCTGGAAACGGACGTGGGCGCTGTGGACGTTTCGCTCCATCGCATCCGGGCCGTGATCTTCGATCCCGGTCTGCTCAGGCGCTTGGACGACCGGCCGCTGCGGGCTCTGGTCGGGTTGGCCGACGGCAGTCGGCTGGTGGCCCGCCGGTTGGTCGCGGCCGACCAGACCCTGACCATCACGCTGGCCGACGGCAGCCGCTGGGAGCGGCCGCTGGACCAGCTGGTGGGCCTGCAAGTGCTGGGCGGCAAGGTGGTGTATCTTTCCGACCTCGAGCCGGTCGGGTATCGCCACCTGCCGTACCTGGAACTCCGCTGGCCGTACCGCCGTGACCGCCATGTGGCCGATGGCCTGCTGCGGGCTGGCGGGCGGCTGTACTTGAAGGGCCTGGGCATGCACAGCGCCAGCCGCCTCAGCTACCAGCTGGACGGCCAGTACCAGCGCTTCCAGGCCGAAGTGGCCATCGACGATTCGGCGGAGGGCGGCGGGAGCGTACGGTTCGCCGTGTCGGTGGACGGCCAGTTGAAGTACACCAGCCCGGTCGTGCGGGGTCACATGACCCCGGTACCCGTCTCGGTCGACGTAAGGGGTGCCCAGCGCCTGGACCTGGTGGTCGATTTCGCCGACCGCGGTGACGTGCTCGACCGAGCCGACTGGCTCAACGCACGGCTCGTCCGCTCCGTGGATTGACCGCCGGTCACCGAGCAGCGCAGGCCGGAACAAGTGCAGCGCCGTTCCGGCGTATCTGTCGGCCGGGCGGAGCTCTTGCGGCCATGCCCCTTGCCTGGTCCCTCCGGGCGGGAAGGGATATCCGACGAGCCGAAAGAGGCCGTTTGCTGGTATGGCGCACGGGGCGCTTTTCGGAAAGCAGCCGTACGACCACGGGCATCGGGTGTGGCCTTCTCACCTGGGCAGCAGATTGTGGTGGCTGGACGGGAGGGAATATAATGTAGTTGGTTCGTTCTGGCGATCGTGTCTATGACCATATCGCTTGCCCATTTCCGCGAGAATCTTGTGCGCAGCGGGCTTTTGTCCGCGGCCGAGCTGGATGCTTTCGAGGCGAGTCTCCCGCCCGAGCAGCGACCGCGCGACGCCCAGACGCTGGCCCGGCGGCTGATCCGGGCCGGTAAGCTGACGCGTTACCAGGCCGCCGCGGTGTACCGTGGCCGGACCCGGGGGCTGGCGCTGGGCGAGTACGTCGTGTTGGACGAGATCGGCCGGGGCGGGATGGGCCAGGTCTTCAAGGCCCGGCACCGGACCATGGAGCGGGTCGTGGCGCTGAAGGTGCTTCCCAGCCAGGCGGTGAGTTCGCCGCAGGCGGTCAAGCGGTTTCAGCGGGAGGTCCGGGCAGCGGCTCGGCTGATCCACCCGAATATCGTCACGGCCTTTGATGCCGGTGAGCACGAGGGGGTGCATTACTTGGTGATGGAATACGTGGAGGGGCAGGATCTGGGGCGGTTGGTAGCCGAACGTGGGCCGCTCGGCGTGGAAGAGGCCTTGGACTACGTGATCCAGGCGGCGCGGGGCTTGGAGTACGCCCACCGCCAGGGCGTCGTGCACCGGGACATCAAGCCCGGCAATCTGCTGGTGGACCGCCGGGGGCGCGTGATGGTGTTGGACATGGGCCTGGCGCGGCTGGGTGTGGGAGAGGGGCCGTCGGAGGAGTCGGCGTTGACCGGCACGGGCCAACTGATGGGCACCTGCGACTACATGGCCCCGGAGCAGGCGGAAGACACGCACCATGTCGACGCCCGGGCAGACATTTATTCCCTGGGCTGTACGCTGTATCGGCTCCTCACCGGGCGGAGTCCGTATCAGGGAAAAACGCTGGTGCAGGTGTTGGTGGCCCACCGCGAGGCTCCGATACCGTCGTTGCGCGAGGTTCGGCCCGACGTACCGGAGCGGTTGCAGTCCGTGTTTCGGAAGATGCTGGCCAAAGATCCGGAGCAACGGTACCAGTCGATGGGCGAGTTGATCGAGGCGTTGGAGTCGTGTCGGGCTGGCCGGCCGGTAGCGCGGGCCGCGGTGCAGGAGCCGGTCGGCGACCAGGCGCTCAGTTCCTTTTTGAGGGCGTTGGCGGGGGAGAGCGGGGGGCGTGTACGGCCGGCGGCGAGGAAGGAGACGATTCCCACGCGGCCGGGTGGGGAGACGGCTGGGGGTCGATTCGGACGGCTGTTGGGGGTGGGGCGAGGCCGCAAGGCGCCGTACGCGGCAGCGGCAGTGGCGGCGGTGGGGGCAGTGGTCGCTTTGGCCCTTGTGGTTTTCTGGCCACGCGCACCAGGTGGAGCCGGCCGGCCGGCCACGGCCAGTGAAGCCATGGCAGAGGTGATCATCCCCTGGCCGGCCGCGCAGCGCAACGATGCGCGGCTGCAGATCGATGGCGCCTCAGTGGAAGTGGATGCCTCGGTCGACCGGATCGACCCGGACCAGTTGAAGCTGGCCCTGGCGCCCGGCCAACACAGGATCCGTATCGCCCGCCGCGGCTACGAGACGTTCGAGCGGGGCTTCAGCTTGGCACCCGGCGAACGACTGGTCCTGGAGCTTCAGTGGCGGAAGAGCGCGACCGAGCCGCCTTTGGCGCCCGGCGCTGCTGCCCAGTCCGGGCCACCTGGCCGATCTGCCGGCGGCGTGGCAGTCACTTACCCGGCACGGATTGGCCCTTTGGAATTCCTCGGCCCGCCAGAAAACCTGGGACCGGTCGTCAATAGCGGTGATGACGATGTGTCGCCTTCGCTTTCAGCGGACAAGCGCATCTTGATGTTCGCCTCCAACCGTCCCGGGGGCCAGGGCGGTATGGACTTGTGGATGTGCAGGCGCCCCTCCTCCGAGGCATCGTGGCAACCACCGACAAACCTCGGCCCGACCGTCAACAGCGGCGCCGCCGATAACGCACCGTTTCTTTCAGCCGATGGGCTTTTGTTGGTGTTCGACTCAGAACGTGCCGGCGGGCACGGAGATCGCGACATCTGGATGTGCAAGCGAGAGTCGCTCGACCAATCGTGGGCAACTCCGGTCAATCTCGGGTCGAGCGTCAACACCCAGTGGCAGGATTCAGAGCCAACTGTCTCTCGGGATGGTTTGAGCCTTTGGTTCCAGTCGACGCGCCCGGGCGGCGTGGGGCTCTTGGACTTGTGGATGTGCCGCCGAACCTCACGAGGCGGTCGCTGGGAGCCGGCGACGAATCTCGGGCCCGGGGTGAACACGGGGAGTTACGAGACCGCGCCAGCCCTTTCTTCCGACGGACTTGTGCTCCTCTTTGGGGCACCAGGCGCGGGCGGTGACTTGTGGATGTCGACCCGCCCGGCGCGACACGCGCCGTGGGGAAAACCGGTCAGCCTCGGCGCCTTCGTAAACACCTCGTACGAGGAATGGTGCCCGTGCCTGTCGCCTGACGGGACCACTCTGTTGTTCCAGTCAGATCGTCCCGGCGGGTCCGGCGGTTTTGACTTGTACCAAGTCCCCATCCGCCTCTACCAGCAGGACGGATCCGTTGGTGCCGCCGGGGCAGCAGATTTGGCTGGCGCGCCGTCAAAACCCATTCACTCCGAAAGGCCTGACGTCGCCACGGCTGGCCCTTGGCGATCTCTGTGCAATGGACGTGACTTGACCGGTTGGGTGGTCGTGGGACGGCGTAATGCGTGGCGTGTGAAGGACGGCGCAATTGTTGCCCAGGCCGGCATGGATGAGAGCTACCTGTGTACGGAGCAGGAATTCACTGACTACGTTTTCCGCTTCGAATACCGCCTGCCGGCGGGAGGCAACAGCGGCGTGTTCCTGCGGACCGCGCGGTCCCAGGCGGCTCACAAGGGGCAGCTGGAGATTCAGCTGCTCGACGATTCGGCTCCCCAATGGCGGAGTTTGGACCATAGGCGCCGGACCGGCGCGCTTTACGGCTTGGCGCCGGCCAAGGCCCGTCTGGCCAACCCGGCCGGCCGATGGCATCAGGTTGAGATTTCGCTTCGGGGCGGGCGTCTGGTCGTACACATCGACGGCGTCCGCATGCTGGATGTGGAATTGGACGCGTACAGGAACAGCGGCCGGAACATTCCGGCCCTCGAGCGGCGGTCGGGTGGCATCGGACTGCAGTATTGGGGCACGGGCGTCGAGTTCCGTAACCTGCACATCTTGCCGCTGTCCCCCGGACTGCCCGGGCCCGAAGAGGCCAGGCGTCGCCAGCACGAGTGGGCTGAGCCGCTACAGGTGTCTGTCGAGTTCGTGAATCCACCGGCATGAAGCTGGTGCTGATTCCACCTGGCCCGTTCCTCATGGGCGCCCCGGACGACGTGAAGCAACTGCGCGAAAGTGTTGTATGGTGGGTCGAGCGGCCGGCAGGCCCACGGCTCTGTGATGGACGCTTGACCCATACTCGATAGCTCCGTGCTCGATGCATGAACCGCATGATGGTGGGCCATCGGCCGCCCCGCGGCGGCCTCGACCCACCCTAGGGACCCCCAGCGCCAACTCTCATGGACGCCCGCTCACCGGCGCAGGGGCTGGCGGTAGGAACGGCAGCTGGTGCCCGGTGGCTTCGGGGTCAGGCCCTGTTGTCAGGAGTGTGTACTTCTGTATGGTGGGGGCCGGGGCCGTGGGGAA
>DQVB01000032.1 GCA_015661985.1 Planctomycetota bacterium
AGCCATTACGGGCCGACCGGTTTCGCCGGTTGAGGGGCGGCTCGTCCCCGGCAAGACAGGGTGGCTTTTCAGAAGGCTTGCGGATGTCAGGATCATAGCCTAACATGACACGATCATGACTAGCAATGTGGAGAATCGGGTTCGTGAGGCAAGGGTGAGCCGAGGGTGGACCCAGGCCGCGTTGGCTCGCCGTGCGCGGGTTTCACGCGCGGAGGTCGCGGCCATCGAGGGCAACCGGCTTGTCCCGTCGGTGGCAACGGCCCTGGCGTTGGCCGAAGCGCTGGGCTTGAGCGTCGAGAAACTGTTCGCGCCGCGCGGCCAACGGATCGGGCAGCCGGCTTGGGCCTGGCCGCCGACCGGTGAGCCATGTCGGTACTGGCGGGCTCACGTCGACGACCGGTTGCTGCTTTATCCGGTCGAATCCGACGCGGTGGGGGAGCTGGCGCACGATGGCCTGTTCGCCGGCGAGCGGTACTCGGAGCGGTCGGAACGTTCGCCGCAGGAGACGTTGGTGTTGGCTTGCTGCGATCCCGCTGCCCGGCTCTTGGCGGCCGAGTACGCCCGCCAGACGGGCTACCGCATGATCGTTTTTGTCCGTTCCAGCGGGCGGGCCCTGGAACTGCTGGCTCAGGGATTGGTCCATGTGGCCGGTACCCATTTGGCTACCGAGGACCGGCCGGAAGGGAATGTGGTCAGGGTGCGATCGCTGGTGCGGAAGCCTTATCGTTTGGTGCGTGTGGCGCGCTGGCAGGAGGGGATCGCCGTGGGATCGGGTGTGAGCGCGCGGAGCGTGGGCGGCGTGCTGAGGTCGCGACTCCGATGGGTGGGACGTGAGCCGGGTTCGGGGGCGCGGCAATGTCTGGACGAGCTGTTCTCCGCTCGCCGGGCACCACAACGGATCGCGCGGACGCATCAGGCGGTGGTGGAAGCGGTTCAATCAGGCTGGGCGGACGCGGGGATTTGCGTTCGGCTGAGTAGCGAAGAGGCGGGATTGCGCTTCCTGCCCGTGCGAGAGGAGTTCTATGAGCTGTGCTTTCCGGTCGAACGAGAAGGGGACCCGCGTCTGCAGGCCCTGCTGCGCGTGCTCCGATCGGCGGCGTTCCGCAGGTGCCTGGGCGAACTGCCCGGCTATGACGTTTCGGAAATGGGCGACATGGGAACGGTGGGATAGGGTTCCTCATGGGTGCGCACGGGAGCGGCCGAGAATCGTTAGCCACACGCGACGGCCCCAAGCAAGCGAGAGGTCCATGCGATGCAACACAGGAGAAACGTGCTGAGAACGACGCGACTGAATAGAGGATTCACGCTGATCGAGTTGTTGGTCGTGATCGCCATTATCGGCATCCTCATCTCTTTGTTGTTACCGGCGGTTCAAGCGGCGCGCGAGGCGGCTCGGCGAATGCGCTGTGCCAACAACCTGAAGCAACTTGGCCTGGCAATGCACAACTATCATTCCACTTACAAGTGCCTGCCACCTGGATTCATGGTGGTCAACGAACGCGGTCAGATCAACGGCGGGTGGGCGTGGGCTGTTTTTCTCATGCCGTTTATCGAGCAAAGCCCTTTGCAGGACAAGCTGAGTGTGACCAGGTACACGCTGAACCAGGTCGTTTCCGATCCTCATCTGGTGCCGATGCTTCAGATGCGGCTGGAGGTGATGATTTGCCCGAGCTCCACGCTTCCCCCGCTGCGGGAGTATCTGGGTGGCAGCGGCATCATGGTCTCCACGGCCAACTACATGTGCTGCCGCGGCTTCTTCCGCTACAGCGGCATCGTGCACCTCAAGAAGCCCAACAATGGACTCCTCTACGGACAGAGTCGCACCCGCTTCGCGGACATTCGGGACGGCCTCAGCAATACGATGGCGCTCGGCGAGCGTACCGTCCTGCCCATCTACGTAAACAATCCGAAGCGCTGGCCTTCGTGGTGTGGGCCGGGAGGGCTGAGGGTGAGGAGGGGAGTGGGTAGCACGGTCAGTTCGTCCGTGTACGACAAGATGAACCACCCGACTGACATGCATTTGTTCAGCAGCGAACATCCCGGCGGGGCGAATTTTTGCTTCGCCGACGGCTCCGTCCGTTTTCTTTCGGAGACGATCGAATCCAACCCCGGTGGGGTCTCGCCGAAGAACGACGGAAATCATGCCGATCTGGTAGCTGCTGCCGCCCAGGGCCTGGTGGGCGTCTACCAGCTTTTGGGCGTACGGAACGACGGTCAGCCCGTCACGGGCTATTAGACGGCGCTGCCTGCCGCCGGGGCGAAAGTTCCCCGGGTCCCGAGGTTCCTGGTGGTCATCCTGCGGAAACGCGGCTCGCTCGTTCGCAAATCCGGGAGAAAGACAGATGCAATCAACCGCCGGTCGTGTACGCTGCTTAGTTTGGACCTGGTTGTGCTTGGTGCTGGCCGGTTGCGGTTCACGGTACGATCTGGGCCGCGTGCAAGGGCGGGTCACGATCGACGGCCAACCGGCTGAAGGGCTTGTGGTGCAGTTCCAGCCCACGGCAAAGAGGGGATCGTCCTCGGCTGCTATCACCGATGCGGACGGATGGTACCAGTTGATGTACACCTTCAACACACCTGGGGCCGAGCTCGGTGAGCACATCGTGACCATCCGTTCGGCAGCGGAGTACTATGAGGAGGACTGCGCCCAGGCCGCGGGCACGACGGCGCCCGGGCAAGCCAACCGCCTTTTGGCCCAGCGTCGGGTGACGGTCAAGGCTGGTCGCAACAGGATCGATTTCGATCTGTGAGGGAGGTGGGCATGAAATTTCTTTCCGGGCTTCCCCTTTCCGCTGGTGCCGTAGTGAGCTGCCTACTCTGGC
>DQVB01000329.1 GCA_015661985.1 Planctomycetota bacterium
CACGAGAAGGAGAAAATCGCTCTGGGCTTGAAGCAGAAGACCCCCAGTCCGTGGGAGAACATCGAAGAGAAGTACCCCGTGGGCAGCCGGGTCAAGGGGACCGTGGTCAACGTGATGAGCTACGGGGCCTTTGTGAAACTGGAGGAAGGGATCGAAGGGCTCGTCCACATCAGCGAGATGTCCTGGACCAAACGGATCAATCACCCCAACGAACTGGTCCACATCGACGATGAGATCGAGGTGGTCGTGTTGGGGATCAACCGCGAAAAGCAGGAGATTTCGCTGGGGATGAAGCAGACCCAGGAGAATCCCTGGGACCGGGTGGCCGAGCGGTATCCGCCGGGTAGTGTCGTCAAGGGCACGGTGCGGAATCTGACGAACTACGGGGCGTTCGTGGAGATCGAGGAGGGGGTGGACGGCCTGTTGCACGTCAGCGATATGTCGTGGACACGTAAGATCAGTCACCCCAACGAACTGGTCCAGAAAGGTCAGCAGTTGGAGTGCAAGGTGCTTTCTGTGGACCAGGAGCGGCGGCGGATCGCCTTGGGGCTGAAACAGATGACCGAAGACCCGTGGACAACAGTCATCCCGGAAAAGTACGTGCCCGGCCAATTGGTCACTGGCACGGTGACGAAAATCACCAACTTCGGCGTCTTCGTCGGCCTGGAGAACGGCCTGGAAGGCCTGCTCCACATCTCCGAACTGGCCGATCACAAAGTGGAAAACCCCGAAGATGTGGTTAAGGTGGGTGACAAGATCGAGGTGAAGATTCTGCGGGTCGATCCGGACGAACGGAAGATCGGCCTTTCGCGCAAACGGGTCGAATGGGCCGAAGAGGCCGGGGCAGGAAAGCGCCGCGGGGGTAAGGCGGCCAGTGCCCCGCCCACGGAACTGAAAGGCGGTGTGGGCGACGGCGGACCATTGATCCAACCGGCCGGACAATCCTCCAAGGAAGACGCGGACAAGCCGGACTCGGACAACTAGCGCAACACATCCCACTGCTGAGTGGTCGTTTGCCGGGCACCGGTGTATCGAACGTCGGTACTCTACCAGCCGGCAGAACCGGAACAAGCATACCGCGCGCCGCCCCACCGCCGACAGAGACCGCCCCGGGGTGTGCCCTACGGGGGCGGGTCACGACCGGCCGGTCCGCTCTTTTCCCTATCCCCTGTACCTCGTGAACATTCCCTCCACCTCGTCAGCTCTATCCTCGGGTACAGAATCACCCGCGGCGCCGTCGATAGTTGTCTGTGGTCAGTCGGTCCAATCGAGTGTCTGCCCGAGTGCGCCCCGATGAGTGATTCCCACACTGGACATTCTGAATCGGCCGTCCAGTCGCCGCTGGAGACCTACCTCCGCGAAATCAACGAAACGCAACTGTTGACGCCCGAGGACGAGCAGGAATTGGCTTTGGCCATCGGGCGCGGTGACCCGGAAGCCCGCGATCGGATGGTGCGAGCCAACCTTCGCCTGGTGGTCAACATCGCCCGCGGCTACACCGGCAAGGGCCTCAGCCTGCAAGACCTCATCGAGGAAGGCAACCTGGGCCTGCTGCGGGCCGTGGAAGGCTTCGATCCGGCCGTGGGCACACGCTTCTCGACCTACGCCAGCTATTGGATCAAACAGTCCATCAAGCGGGCCCTGATCAACTCGGCCAAGACCATCCGGATCCCGGCCTACATGGTCGAGCTGTTGTCGAAGTGGCGTCGGGCCAGTACCCGCCTGGCCGAAGAGCTCGGCCGGACGCCCACTCCTGAGGAAGTGGCCCGCGTGCTGGGGCTCCCGCGCAAAAAACTCTCCATCATCAAGAAAGCCATTCGCATCTACAACCTCACCCCCCAAACCGATCAGGGGGATTCCGGTTGGTCCCTGGGTGACATGATCATGGACGAACGCACCCGGAGCCCCGACGAGGAACTCTTGGAACATGACAACCTCCGGCACGTCCTGCGCCAGCTGGAAGTGATGGATCAGCGCGAAGCCACGGTGCTCAAAATGCGGTTCGGCCTGGACGGCCACGAACCGCGAACGCTCAAAGAAATCGGCCAAGCCCTGGGGCTGACGCGCGAACGCGTACGCCAGATCGAAACCGAAGCGCTGGCTAAACTGGGTGAAAGCCTGGAAGGCGGCAAAGACTGAGCAGGCCTGCGCCTGAGCGGTTCGCCCGCGCCTCACGGTTCGCAACAAGACACGGCCCGGCCGTTCCCCACTCAACGTCCGGCCGCCGATCACCCCACCACAGCCCCGGCCCGCGGTGCCTCGACGTATCCAGGCGAAATTCCCCCAGCGTTGCAAACCAGCAGGGCAGGATGGAGATTCCTGTCCGTCATAAGTGGCACAAAACGCGCAGGAACCTGGGCGTCGTAGATACCACAGAATCCGAGTCTTGCTGCGCTGGCCGGACTGCCCCGTCGAGCCCCTGTGACTGACGGGCAAGAATGCCCATCCCACGTCTCCTCTCTGCAACGTCAGGCTCCCGTCTGTGATCAGGCCACCTTCCAGCAACGCCAACCGGGGGGCGTCTCCGAAAACGAGGCAGTCCATCGTCCGGGCCCGGCGCGACCGCAGCGCGGCCGCGCTGCGGGCGGCCCCGAGCCACCCGGTGCGTTGACCTCACGAAATAGTGCAGCGCTCGGCACCGAGCCCAGGTGCCGCCTTGCTTGGCGCCACGGATGCTCTGGGATTACAATTCCGGTGTTTCCTGGGATCACCTTCTACGAGGAGCAACCGATGATCGAGCGACGCACCGGTTTGGCCGCCATGGCGTTCTTTGTGCTTGTGCCGGGACTCATTGCTCAGCAGGTGCTGCGCCCGCCGGCTGTACCGCTGGTGACGCACGATCCGTATTTCAGCGTCTGGTCGTTCGGCGACCGTTTGGCCCAGGATTGGCCGCGGCATTGGACGGGTAAGGTTCATGCGCTCTGCTCCATGATCCGCGTCGATGGCCGGACCTATCGCCTGATGGGCCTCGAGGCTCGCGATGCGCCGGCTGCGCGGCAAACCGCCCTTCGCGTCCTACCGACACGAACGCGATACGAATTCGATGCGGGTGGCGTACGCGTCTCGCTGGTTTTCACGACGCCCCTTTTGCCCGAGGACCTCGACCTGATGGCGCGTCCGGTGACGTATCTGACGTGGACCGTTCGGTCGGCGGACGGCCGCGATCATGAGGTGGCGCTCTACTACGACAACACGGCTGAGCTGGTCGTCAATGTTCCGGAGCAACACGTAGTCTGGTCGCGGCCGAGGATCGCAGGCCTTGAGGTGATGCGGATCGGCTCGAAGGAGCAACCGGTGCTGGAAACCGACGGCGACGATCTGCGGATCGATTGGGGATACCTGTACGTCGCCACGCCGGCCGGGAACCGACCGCAGACGAGGATCACGAGCCACCGGGCGGCGAGGCAGGGTTTCCTGACATCCGGGCGACTGCCTTCGGCCGACGACAGGCGTCTCCCGCGGTCCGCCCGGGACGACTGGCCCGTGTGCGCCTGTGTGTTCGATCTTGGCCGGGTGGGCGGCGACGCGGTATCGCGATGGCTCATGCTGGCCTACGACGATCTCTACTCCATTCAATACTTCGGCCGGAACCTCCGGCCGTGGTGGCGGCGCAACGGACGGGATGCGGCGCGCTTGTTGCAAACGGCGGGTGAGCAGTACTCCGTTCTCCGCCGACGATGCGAAGGGTTCGACTCGCGGCTGATGGCCGATTTGCGGAGAGTCGGCGGACCGAAATACGCTGACCTCTGTGCCTTGGCCTACCGTCAGGCGCTGGCGGGCTGCAAGCTCGTGGCCGGTCCCCACGGCGAGCCCATGCTCTTCACCAAGGAGTGTTTCTCCAATGGGTGCATCGCAACGGTTGACGTGGCCTATCCGGCCTCCCCGATCTTCATGCTGTTTTGCAACGACCTGCTCAAGGCACTGGTGGAACCGGTGTTTCAATACGCGGCTTCCGATCGTTGGCGGTTTGATTTCGCGCCACACGATTTGGGCCGCTATCCCAGGGCCAACGGCCAGCGCTACGGCGGCGGCGAAAAGTCGGATGAGCGGCAAATGCCCGTGGAAGAATGCGGCAATATGCTGATCATGGCCACGGTCATTTCGCACATCGACGGCCATACGAAGTACGCCCAGCGCCACTGGCCGCTCCTTGCCCGCTGGGCCGCCTACCTGAATCGCAAAGGACTCGATCCGGAGAACCAGCTCTGTACCGACGATTTCGCCGGTCATCTGGCGCATAATGCGAACCTGTCGCTCAAATCCATCGTGGCATTGGCGGGCTATGCCAGGATGTGCGAAATGTCGGGGCGAAAGTCCCAGGCCGCAGAATACCGACGCACGGCGGAGACCTTTGCCGCTCAGTGGCTCAAAATGGCTGACGATGGCGACCACTACCGACTGGCCTTCGATAGACCAGGGACGTGGAGCCAAAAGTACAACCTCGTGTGGGATCGCATCTTGGGGCTCGAGCTGTTCTCGCCCGAGGTGGCCCGGAAGGAGGTCGCCTTCTACAAAACCAAATTGAACCGTTTCGGTCTGCCCCTTGACAACCGCCAGTCGTACACCAAAACCGACTGGGAAGTCTGGACGGCAACGCTGGCGGAGACCCGCAGCGACTTCGACGCGTTGATGGATCCCGTCTACGACTTCGTCAGCCACACGCCGCAACGGGTACCACTGACCGACTGGTACTGGACGGAAACCGCCCAGCGCCGCGGCTTCCAAGCTCGCCCCGTGATCGGCGGCGTTTTCATCAAGATGCTCGCCGACCCGGACCTGTGGGCCAAATGGTCTCAATCTGGACGGTAGAGTCCTCGTGTGTCGAACCATGAGTGGAACCTCGGACCTCGAATTCTTCAACACGCAGCTGCGCAGTTTCGTGCCGCCCGGCGGTTTCGACGCGCACGCCCATTTGTACCGGCGGGAAGACGCCGTCGATGCGTTGCCCCGGCACGTGGAAGATGAGTCCGGGCAGGTGGGCTGGACGGCGTACAGCCGGGCGCTGGAGCGTTGGATGGGCGACCGGCGTCCTATCGACGGACTCTTCTTTACGGTACCGAAGCCGGCGTTGGATCGGCCAGCGGCCAACCGGTTCGTCGCTCAAGAAGTCCGGCCGCTGGCCGGAAGCCGTATGCTGCTGATGATCCATCCGGACGACGATCCGGCCGACATCGAAGCCGCTGCGATGTCCAGCCCGTGTGTGGGTCTGAAGGTGTATCATGTCTATGCCAGCCGGGCCGACACCTTCAACGCGGCGCCGGGTGAGTTTCTGCCGGAATGGGCATGGGAACTGGCTCACGAGCACGGCTGGCTCATCATGCTTCACCTGGTGAGGGTTCGCGCGTTGGCCGATCCCGTCAACCACGATTACGTCCGAGAGCACTGTCGGCGTTATCCGAACGCCCGGCTGCTGCTGGCTCACGCTGGGCGTGGATTCTGCGGCCAGCACACGGTGGAAGGGATCGAGGCGCTTCGTGGCCTCGACAACGTCTACTTCGATACGGCCGGCATCTGCGAGTCGGAGCCGTTGAAGGCCATCCTGCGCACCTTCGGCACTCGGCGGCTGCTGTTCGGCACGGACTTCTCCGTCAGCGAAGAGCGGGGCCGCTGTGTGAGCGTCGCAGACGGCTTTCTGTGGCTTTCCGAACACAATGTCGATTGGGAACTGTCGGAGTTCGGCCGACCGACGCTGATCGGGATCGAATCGCTGCTGGCCCTGAAGCAAGCGTGCCGTAGCGCGCGGCTGATCGATGCCGACGTCGAGCGAATCGTCTGTTGCAATGCCCGCCAGTTGCTGGGGCTCCGCCAGGCTGCCACCAACCAGACGCAGGTCACGTACCGGCGGGCCAAGCGGCTCATTCCCGGCGGAACGCAGCTTCTGAGCAAGCGGCCCGAGATGTACGCCCCGGACCGCTGGCCGGCCTATTTCGCCGAGGCCCAGGGGTGCGAAGTCATCGACCTGGACGGTCACCGCTATTGCGACATGACCACATCGGGCATCGGCTCCTGTCTGCTCGGTTACGCCGACCCGGACGTGAACGCCGCGGTCATTCGCCGTGTCGAATTGGGTTCGATGTGTACGCTCAACAGCCCGGACGAAAAGGAACTGGCCGAGGTGTTGATCGAGCTGCATCCGTGGGCGGAGCAGGTCCGGTTCTGTCGCACGGGCGGCGAGTCGATGGCGGTAGCGGTCCGGATCGCTCGGGCTCACACGGGCCGGGACCGCATCGCCTTCTGCGGCTACCACGGCTGGTCGGACTGGTACCTGGCGGCCAACCTCCCAGAGCCGACTGTCGAAGAAGAGCCGTTCGATCGCGGTGTCGATCGATTGGTCGGCCATTTGCTGCCGGGACTCGAGGCGGCCGGCGTCCCCCGCGGCTTGGCCGGCACCGCTCTGCCCTTCGCCTACAACCGGCTGGATGAGCTGGAACGAATCGCCGGAAAACACGGCTCGGAGCTGGCGGCCGTGGTCATGGAACCCACTCGGTCAGCCGACCCTGACCCGGGCTTCTTGGAAGGCGTGCACGAGCTGTGTCGTCGATGCGGAGCCATGCTGGTTTTCGACGAAATCAGTGCGGGCTGGCGTCTGCACCTGGGTGGAGCTCATCTGCGGTACGGCGTCGAACCGGATATCGCCGTCTTTGCCAAGGCGATCAGCAACGGGTTCCCCATGGGCGCGATCATCGGACGGCGAGAGGTCATGGAGGCCGCTCAGCGGTCGTTTGTCTCGAGTACCTATTGGACCGACGGCATAGGCCCGGCCGCCGCGCTGGCCACGATCCGCAAGATGCAGCGAGTCGACGTGCCTGGACATGTCAACCGGATCGGAGAACTCTTCCGTGACGGACTGCACGAACTCGGACGCCAACACGGTGTGCCGGTTCGAGTAATCGGTCATCCGGCGCTTCTGCACATCGCCTTCGAGCATCCAGACGCCGCGGCCCTCGGCACGCTGCTGACCGTACGAATGCTCGAGCGCGGCTTCCTGACCGCCAGCAGCTTCTACCCGAGCCTTGCCCATGAACAGCACCATGTGCAAGCGTATCTGGCCGCCGCGACGGAGGCCTTCATGGAACTGTCAGCGGCAATTCGACAGGACGATATCCGAAGGCGCCTCGGCAGCCCGATCCGCCACAGTGGCTTCGCCCGACTCACATCCCGATTCACATCCCGACTCACATGACGTCTCACATGACGTCTGCAAAGGCGGCTCGCCCGCGTTATTCATGACCTCGTAGGCCGCAGCGAGCAAACACAGCCTCTGCCGGAACTCCGGTCGCTCGGCCAACGAGCAAACGGAAGCACCGTGTATGCCACGTCGAATCGCCTCTACGCTGCTCCGGCAACACCGTGCGCGACCCTGTTCCGGCCTGCGTGAATAATCCGGGCTAGTAGTGTCCGCCGAAATAGTGGTCGCCGTGGAACCCGTAATGGTGGCCGCCGAAATGATGGCCGTAGTGGCCATAGTGACCATAGTGGCCGTAGTGATGGCCGAATCCGATGCCGATGCCCGGGTAGTAGCCGTAGTACGGCGTCCTGTAGTAGTACGGCTGGACGTCGTAGTACCGATAGACGGGC
>DQVB01000762.1 GCA_015661985.1 Planctomycetota bacterium
AGGCGCCGGCCGTCGCACCGGCCGAAGGGCAGGCCGCCGCGTGCTGCTGCCCCGCCCCCTGTATCACCTATCGGCACCATCGCGTCTGCCGCAGGGTTTGTTGCTGCGACTGCCGCGAACCGATCCCCACCGTGCTGGAAGTAACCAACCCGAGGAGCTGCTGCACGGTCCAGGTGCCCGTCTGCTTGCCACCGTGCTGCCAGGACGTACCGGCCGTGCGGGCCCGTTGCGGCCTGTTCGGTCGCGCCATCGTCAACTACCGCTGGTGCTGCGGCTTCCGCGTAAAGGTGGTTTTCGACCGGTGCGGCAACGTCACCGTGCATACGTACGGGTCGTAGCATCACCGAGCGAACAGCCCATTGTTTGGCTTTGACTACCCAGATGGCTCGCTGACGGCGCCCGAACCCACTTCTTTGGTTGGGATACCGGGCAACTCGCGCGGATAGGCCGCGATCACGGGGTTAGAGCCAGCCATCTTTTGGCTGGATCCTTTCTTGCCGTGGTTCTGCACCGTCGGTGGGGGATGTAAAAAATTTTTTCCGCGCCCTGTCGCTTTTTTACGCCCGCTGGCGATTGAACGGGCATGGGAGCGGATCGAATTGAAGCCGGTCAGATTTGGGAGGCGGACCTTTACGGCCAAAAGGTTCGAGTCCAGGTGATCGCCGCGCACAGCGAGTTTCCGGGCACGTGGATTTGCGAGCGGTTGGAGGATCACCGCCCGCCAGGCTCGGGGCTGCATTTGCTGGTCAACCAGCGGGATCTGCGTACACTCCGAACGGAACGACGCAACTGACGGGGCGATTGCCGGCGGGCCCGATCCACGCGCTTCGGGCCAAGGCGCGGTTCCCGCGCACAGCGCAGTCCTCCGTAGCGGAGGCATCTTGCCTGCGATTGACAGCATCGGCCCGGTGCGCTCGGAGTGGTCAGTCGTGTCGATCCGCATGTGCCTTTTCGGTTTCCGGACCGCTCCCCGTTCGGCAGGCAAGACCCCGTGCTGTGAGACCACGTCATCTCGATGGCAAATGAGCTGTGGAAGGGGGCAGATCTTTCAAGGAGGGCTGTTGACGGACGCTCATGTTGCGGTAACATCCCTGGAAGCATTCGCGGACTGGCCGGTGACGGCGCCGCGGGCTTGCCATGCGGGTGAGTTACGCTCGCTGTTGCACAGCTCGGTGCCTTGGAAATCGGTGGCTGCCACTGTCCTGGGCGGTGGAACGTCACGTTGGCGCACGATCGGTGTGTCCGGTCAGACTGCCTGTGAGCAAGGGACGGGCAGCCGAGGCGAGGGGGAGCGTACGGATTGACGTTGCTCGCAGGCAGCCGGTTTGCTCTCGGCAAAGATGGACGTGAGGGAACGAGCGGACCGCAGGAGGAGAGAGGAGTGAAAGGAGTTCGGATCGGGCAGACGCCACACGGGTATGGTGTATTTGCCACACGCGGGTATCGGCCGGGGCAAGTGATCGGGAGGGTTACCGGCCGGTTGGTGGAGGATCCCGAGTTTGGTTCGGAGTATTGCATTGACGTGGGGACCGATCGGTCGTTGGACCCAGCCCCCCCCTTTCGGTTCTTGAACCATTCCTGCGAGCCGAACTGCGAATTGGTGAGCGAAGACGTGGAGGACGATTGCGGCAAGGTGGTCGGGGTCAGGGTTTGGGTGGAGGCGATCCGGGCGATCGATCCGGGCGAGGAGTTACGGATCGACTATGCATGGCCGGCGGACACGAGCATTCCCTGCGGATGTCGCAGTCCCAACTGCCGAGGCTGGATCGTGGCGGCCGACCAGGTGCATCTGGTCAGGAGGAGGCGGCCACGGCGGCCTCAGGCCAGTGGCCGGGCGTGAAACGGACCGGTCTGCCCGTTCCAAGAGGTCCGCGGACAGCAGCAGTAACGTCCAGCCTGACAAGGAGTTAGGCTACTTGGCGGGCGGAACGTTGCGCTGTTGAGTCGAGTCTTGTCCAGGTTGTTGTACACTGCCTCACATGCGGCGGTTGGTCTGAGGCGCAGCCTCGCTGGAGTCTTACCACTTGCACATGTGTGCGCCGTGCGCTCAACTTTTGGGTTGTGGGTGGCAGGCTGGAAGCCTGCCCCACGTTGGGCAATCAGACGGAAGGGGGACAGCATAGCCTGCCGCTACCCCTCTATCGCGGTCGCTGGGTCTTGCAGCGCTGGAGCAATTCCTGAAACCGTTCCTTCATGCTCGGGCCGCCCAGTTCGGGGTGGAGGACGCGAAGCTGCCGGATGATCGCCTGGGACGTATCCGATTGGCCCATCCGGTAGTGGAGTTCGGCCAGCGCGTACTTGGCGCGGAACCAGCGAGGGGTGGCCGTTGGAGTCTGTCTTGCGATGCGTCGCCATCGCTCCAACGCAGCCTGGAGCGACGCTCGATCGCTTCGCGAGGCCAACAGCCGCGCATAGAGCTCTTGCAGTTCCAAGTCCTGGGGATTGGCTTCGACCAGTTCCTCGTAGGCGCCCAGTGCCTGGTCGATTCGGCCCACGTCGGCCAAGGCCTGGGCGCGGATGCGGGACAGCGTGCTACGCTGGGGGGAAGTGAGTTCGTGTTCGCGAGCAGCCAACAGACGAAGGGCCTCCAGCTGGAGGCGGGCCAATTCCGTTCGGGCAGCCGGCGCGGCGCCGGCGGAAAGTTCGGCCAGGGACTCCAGCGCGGCCAACAGTCCATCGGGCGGGTCCGCGGAGAGCTGGGCCAGCACCTTGGTCGCCTGGGCGTATTTGCCCTGCACGGCCAAGGCGGAAACCAATAGAGC
>DQVB01000107.1 GCA_015661985.1 Planctomycetota bacterium
CCTGCAGTCGACCGCGCAGAAGGCAGTGAATGCCTGGACCAAGGGCCCCAAACCGTTCACGCCCGCTTGGTATGCGCAGCATCCGAACGCCTGGAAGGTAACGCATCCTTACGCACCGGCCGCCGCCGTGGCGTTGACGACGGCCGCTGTGGCAGCATGGCTGACGCCGCCGGTTGCGCCCATTGCCTCGACGGTCGTCCTTCAGGAGACCGTCGTCGTCGAAGGCGGCACATACCCGGCGGTTTCAGCGGTCGATCCAGCTGGAGAAGAAGGCTCCGGAGACGGGACGCAAGACGCTTCGGCGGACGTGACGGAATGGTTGCCGGTGGGCATTTTCACCCTGTATGCCCCGGGCGAGACGCTAGCCACACGGATGATGGAACTGGCGCTATTGAAGGACGGGCGCATCGGTGGCACCCACTATGATCGGCTGCGAAACCAGGTCGACCCGATCACCGGAAGCATCGACCGCAGTTCCATGGTGCTCCGCTGGAGTGTGGGCGAGCAAGGCGGGGTGTTCGAAGCCCCGTTGGATGATCTCATCAAGCCCGAGGCCGGCATCACGGTCCGCTTACCGGATGGTGCGGTCACGGAGTGGCGGCTGGTCAGA
The DNA here is from genome assembly GCA_015661985.1 of Planctomycetota bacterium. Taxonomy (GTDB): domain Bacteria; phylum Planctomycetota; class Planctomycetia; order Pirellulales; family Thermoguttaceae; genus SZUA-1497. The sequence goes on from DQVB01000107.1 coordinate 611, forward strand.
CGCGATTCGTGACCCACCGCGCCCGGCCATTGCGTGGGGCGACGAGAAGACCGTGCGAGGCGACGGCGAGCGTGTAGGTGGTGCCTGCAGGTGGTGCCGTGTACCAGACGCGGCTCCGGCGCCGAATCACTCCAGCGTGGGGCGGACCACTTCGCCTCGCAATTGCGCCACGCCGCCTTCCTTTTCGTAGACGCCGTAGAAGATCGAGCACAGATCCAGCCACAGGGCGATGCGGTGGAAGTCCTCTTCGGAGAGCTGGACGTCGTAGTGTCCTTCGTCGAGGATCTTCAGGAGCTTCGAAGCCCTTGCGCCGAAGCGGCCGGGGGTGGTACGGTGCCCGTCGCCGTAGGACCAGAAGCCGTAGTTGGTGGCCAGGTTGACGTACGAGGCGTACCAATTGCGCTGGATCGGTTCGCGTCCCAGGTTGGGGGCCGTATCGGCGTGCTGGGCGTGACAATCGACGCAATGGCGATCCAGCACTGGCTGCACGAGCCGCGCGTAGCTGAACGGATTGGAGCCTTCCACGTCGGGTTGGATCCGGGACGGCGGGCGCTGCAAAGCCACGGGGACTCGCCGCCGCAGGTCCGGCGTTTGCGGCTTCGGTTCGTGGCATCCCTGGCAGACGAGCCGTTCACCGTGCTGCAGGTAGGTGGCTGAGCGCATCGACTGCACAGCCAACCCCCGCTCGTCCAAGGCCTGGAAAAAGATCTCCTTCTGCGCGGGCACCGTGAAATGGGCGCTGCCGTCTTCTTCCACGGGGACGGTGCCCAACACATAGCGGGCCAGCATCACGGAATCCTTGGCCGAAGGCAGCCGCAGTCCGACCTCGTGCGGCGGCTTGCCTGAAGGGACGGTCATGGGCAGGATCTGGATGATGCGCAGGGCCGTGATACGGGTATCGGGGGGCCAGGGTTTCAGGCCGTGGTAGACATCGATGACCGCCACCGTCGCCTCCTGGTCGCTCGCCTCCGGGCGGGGCGCCACGTACCCTTTGCCGCCGCCTTTGTGCTCAGCCAACACTGGGGTGGTCGGCGGCACCGGGCGCGGCCGCAAGGGGATGGGGCTCTGGCAAGCGATCTGGGGGTCGCGATAGATGAGCTCCTTGTTGCCGAAGGCGTCCACCAGATAGATGCCGTAGTTGCCCCGCTGGTATCCGCCCCCTTGGAAGCCGACGCCCGGTTTCATGGTCACGTCGTAGACACACAAGTAATACGTTTCGCTCAACGGCCAAGCCGTCCCGTAGACCTGCGCCCCGCCCTGGCTTTCCGGGAAGTCCACTTCCGGGGTGATCCGTTTGACCGGGGCCATGCGGTCGTCGTCCACGATGCGTGGGTCCACCAAGACCAGGGAGCCGAAGGCCTGACCATGGTGTGGCGCCGCAGTGGCGATGAATCGGTGTGACCGGGGAACGGCACGCACGTCCAGCTCCATGTCCGGACGCGCCTGGCGGGGGGCAAAATTCCCGTGCACGGCCCGCGAATCACGGCCATCCAGCGTGGTGATCCAAGGCATGTGGGCCGTGCAGCCGTGGCGGTCCACGTAATCCCAGCGGGTGTAGATGATCCGCCCGTCATGGGTCACGCTCGGGTGCCATTCGTTCGTCTCGTGGTAACTCAAGCAGCGGATGTCGCTCCCGTCCGGCTTCATGTCGAACAGTGTATACGTTGGACACACGCGCCCACAGCGCAGGTACCCGCCGCGGCGTTCGGAGATGAAGGCCAAGCGTCCGTTGGGCAACCAACAGGGATCGAAATCGTTCCACGTCCCGTCGGTCAACTGCCAGAGCTGCGATCCGTCCACGTTCACTGTGAAAATGTGATAGCATCGGCCGCGATGCCAGTGGCCCCGGCTGGGGTCGGTATGGTAGCGGTGCTCCCGGTCGCCTTGGCATTCCACGTAAGCGAAGGCGATGCGGCGGGCGTCGAAGGAGAGGTCAGGGGAGAGGAACGAACCACCCTGGAGATCTCGGCCCTTCAGCCGTCCGCGCTCGACCACCGAATCAGCCAGCACATCCAGCACTCGCGGCTCGTCGCTGAAGGCCTTTTCCAGGATATACAGTCCCCCGCCCGGCTCGGCGTTGATCCCGTAGTACTGGTCGCACATGTGGTTGAACGTGGCTCGGTGGCGTTTGATGAACAGGATCTTGTCGAAATCGAGCAGGGGATTGGAAAGCGCGATCTTCCTTCGCACCTGGAGCACTTCCCGGAACAGGGCCAACCGCGCCGAACGGTCTTCCACGTCCACGCGGCCGTTGGCGGCCTCCAAGGCCGCCAGGCGATCTTCCAGCGGACTCAAATCCGGCGCGCCGGGCATCTGCTCCAGATCGTCCAACAGCGCCCGGGTGCGGCGCAAGGCAATGTCCACCGGATCGCGGTCCGTCTCCCAGATCAGCGATTGCCGGTTCAGCACCTGGTGCGCCACCTTGGCGATGTGACCCCGGCGGCGCAGGTCCTGCTCCAAGGCCACGAACTGGATCTCCCATTCCTCCATGGGCGTTCCGTCGGCATGCACCAGGCTGGCCGGGGAGGCCCCCTTGGCGCGGAACTGGACCTTCGGCCCCAGCACCCGCAGCTCGGCGATCGACGTCCAAGGACGGCCCGCCACCTCCGACAGAGCTCGCAGCCGCAGGAACCGCCCCCGCACCGGCGCTGGAAAACGAACCACGTTCTCCGCATCGGAACGGGCGAAAGAGCCTGCCACCACAGGCCGGCCGAAATCCCTGCGAGACTTGCTCACGTAGCACTCGTAGCGGCCGATCGTGCCGTTGGTCATGTCCAAGCGCGGCAGGTAGGCAAAGCCGGAGATCTCGTATTCGGCCCCCAGATCCACGATGATCTCGTGCGGGTGCCGCGTCTGGCGGAACTGCCAATCCGTGTGCCACATGGTCCGGGGGTTCCCGTCCATCGCCCGGAATCCCTCGTAACCCGGGTTTTCGCTGTCCACCCACACGTCCACCGAGACGGTGTTGGTCTGTGCCGCTTCGTTTCTCGGGGTCCTCTTCTTTGCCGTCCTGTTCTTCGCCGTTTCGGCTTGCGCTGGCCTGGCTTGTACCGTGGCCGCGGCAATGGTAGCGGTCAACAGCAAGGCCAACACGGTTCGCCACTGCATCGCTTGCTCCTTCTCACAAATCCGGGGCCGCCCAGCACCCGTGGGTCCCCCGCCGGATGACAACGATCCATTGTAAACCGGCTGCGTCGCTGGCAGAAGACTCCTCCGCTCGGTCCCCATCAACGCCCGCTCGATCGCAGCCCAGCCACATAGGCTTCGTACAAAGCCACGACCTGGGCATCGGAAATCCCTTGGCCGATGACCAGTCGAGCCCGCGCCGTGGCCGGCCGATCGGGCTCCAGCCGACGGCCCAGCAGAGACAGGTACAGCGACCGGTGAGGCTCCTGGCCGTAGGGCGTAGCCACGGCGAAGCAGTCGTCCGGCGGGGCCATTACCACCCCGGCCAGCCCGCTGGGCGGGTCACGCCGGACGGCCAACGGGGCGGCCAGCCGAGGCATGATCTTCCATTGCACAGGGTTGGGCGGCCGCCGCCACCGGCCGTCGCGGATGATCGCTACCGCAGCCTCGTCGCGGGGGAACATCTGCCATACCCCGGCCGCCCGCTCCACCTCCAAAAAACGGGCCCCAGCTTCTGGCGAGCCCACCACGTAGACCAACGACCGGCCGAAGCCCTGGAAATAGGAAGCCAGAAAGACTTCAAATCGCCGCAATTGGCGCCGCGCCACGACCGTGGTCTGCAGATCCAACGTGTTGGGGGCCGACCATCGATACACCGCCCGCATCTGGAAAGGGTGTTCGCTGTCGGCCGGCCAGAAGACTTCCACGGAGCCATCCTCCGCCAACCGCGCCCGGCCGGCCCAGTCCCACGCTGCCCGGCCGTACCGGGCACGATCGTCCAGCAGCCGGTAATGGGAAAACAGCCCAAACCCCCGCGCTATGTGCTTGCCCGACGGCACGTACACCACCGGCCCCAATCCGTGCGATCGGCCTTCGGAGCGAAGCACGCCGCGCAACAGGCCCGTGTCGAAGGGGAATTCGTTTCCCGACGCCCTGAACGCCAGCCTCGCTTGGCGCGACGCCCCCCTGCCAGCACCCGCGGCCCACAGCCAACTCGCGGCGCCGGCCGCCAAACCGCCGGCGCCCGCACGGCGATGGAACGAGCGGCGGGAAATGCGCCCGCCGGTTCGTTCGAGCTTTCCTGTCATGAGCCGTTCCCTCTCTCGTCCGTTTCGTTTCAGATCTTGCCGCCCGTTCACCGCATCGCTGTGGCGCCGTCCGGCTCGTCTTCGGCAGGCCACACGCGCAAGACGCACTCGGTGCGCGGCGGCAATGTAAACTCGATGCGTGTTCGCCGTCCGCGCACGCTCGCGGGCCGAGCAGCACTCAACTGGCTCCCGTCCGGTGCAATCAACTGGAAACGATACGCACCCGCCACCAACAGATACAATTCGGCTTCCATCGCCCGCGGCTCGGCTCCGAAATGGTATAGCCGAGCAGCAAACCGTTTCGTGCCCATCTGGACCACCGCCGCTGCGATATCCCGCGGTGGGGTGAGCCAGCGCACCGCGGCCAGCGGAAAATAGCCGCTCTGGCCGGGATCACCTGTGACGACCGAATAGAGCAGCGCCGGGTTGGGCCGCTGGATCCCCGGAACGCCCTCACGAAACATCATCCCAGCACCGAACAGGGCCGGGAAGCGAAGCACGCGATCCGTGTAACGCACTTCGCTGGTGTAGCCCTCGCGGTTGACGCGCATCGCTTCGGCGCTGGCGCGCAGTGCCGTCACCAGCCGCGCCGGGTCGGCGTCCGGCTCCAGGGCCAGCGAACCGTGATAGTCACGGGCCAGCAGTTCGTCGAACTGGCGGCTGCCCGTCAGTTGTTTGTACTTGGCCAGGGTACGGGCCAGAAGCCCCAGTTGCTCGGCGCACCAGGCTTCCGACCCCGGCGCGGGCGATGCCGGCCGGGGCCCCCGGAGCCACGCCAACCGGATGGCGGCCATGGAGCGCAGCGGCTCGAGGTATTTCTCTCGGCCCGTCATGTACCAGGTGAGAAGGAGTGTGTCGGTCATCATGGTCATGGCGCTGGGCCAGCGGTAGAGGCGGGCTTCGCCGTGGTTTTTCGGGTCCCACCACGGTTCTTCCAGCCCCCCAACGGTGCCCTCCGGCCAATGGATGGCCGACGGGATGATCCCCGCCGGTTTGCCTCGCTCGGCCCGCGCCGCCGCATCCACCCACGTGTCCATCCAGCGGGAGAAAAGGCGGCCCAGCCGCTTGTCGCCCGTGCGCTGCCAATACAAAAGCGCCGGTTGTACAGCGCGCGGATGATAGACCGTATCACACGCCCGCCGCGGGTTCTCGTCCACTCGATCCACGCAGAAATACGTGCTCCTGAACTGCAACTGCCCGCGCTGGTTGACGCCCGTCCACAGCTTCTCCATCAGTTCGGCCAACCGCAAGGCGCGCTTCTGCCACACCGGGTCCTCGGGCGCAAGGTGCATCATGGGGGTGATCACGTCGGCCGAATCTTCGGCCGTGTGCTCCACGTCCGTCAGGCGCGACGTATAGCCGCCGCGCATGTGCGGCTGGCTCATCAAGGCCTCGGAAAAGCGCCGCTGGGCCCGGACGATCTTCGGCTCCTCAAAGGCCAACAGCACCGGCACCCAGAATCGCCACATTTCGCAGTCGTCGCCCCAGCCGCCCCCGTATTGGCCGTCCTCCTGCATTCGGTGATCGATCCACCAGAGGATGATGTCCGCCAGCCGCTCCAGGTTTTCGCGCACCAAGACGGCCCACTCCGGGGCACCTTCAGTCCCGGGGAGCGTTTTGGGCCAGGGGATCGGTTCACCCAGATACATGCGCACGATGCGATTGCCGGGAAAAGCGGCCCGGGCCCGGCGGAACTCGGCCACCGCCTTGTCCAGGAACCGGCGGCGACGGTCCCGGTTGCCCAGGATGCCGCCGCTTTCCAGCGTGACCCAGACCAGCATGCGGCCACGGTAGATGCAGGTGAGCGGATAAAAGGGCGAATCCGGCGCGATGCCGAAATCGTAGTCCACCCGGCGCGATACTTCGGACCCGAAATAGGGCAGCTGCTTCGAAGTGATCCAACGCTCGACCGCCGCGATCATCTTGTCGCAATCGGCCGCCAGTTTCGGATCCAGCTCCGGCATGGCCCGCAGCTGCCGGAGGATCTCCAGCCGCACCCGGTCCTCCTCCGCTTCGCCCGCCTGGAGGATCAGCCGGCCCACCCCCTCGTCCGGTGCGCCTCGGGCGATACCGGCCGCCGCAGACCACAGGACCAACCAGAACAGAAACGCCGCAGCTGCGGCGGAGAACATGACCGCCCTGTTCGACGGTGCGGGCCTTTCCATGGGGAAGCCTCCTCACCAAGCCTGGTAGCCAGCACCGCAGGCCGGCGACGCGGCCGCGGCACCTTTCCTCGCCCCGGCGTGCTGTTGGCCCAGTCTATGCCGCCCCGCAGCAGGCGGCAACGTCGCCGCTGGCCCGCAGCCGTATGGCGGGTGTCCTGTTGGCCTCCGGTCAGGCTGGCAGCCGGCCCAGCGGTCAGCCAAAACGCACGGCCAGCATCCCCATTACGGGCTTCCCAGGCACAGGACCTTGCCGCCGGCCGTGGACAAATACAGTTTGCCATAAGCCACGGCCATGCCGTCCCAGAGCGGCGCGGGGATCTTGCTCTGGAGCACGCGTTCACCGTTTTCCGCTGAAAGGGCTATCAGGTCGCCATGCGAGCCCGCGATCCACAACCGGTCGCCGGCCAGCACCATGGCTTCGATGGTCTGGGCGCCCGGTTCGTCGGGGAACAGATCCACGCGCCACGTGGCTTTCTCGGCCAATCGGTGGCTGCGCCACGGCATCTGACCGTTCCGCGACGCTTCCGACGCGGCCCAACCGGTCATCCAGCGGGCATCGAACTGTTCGCCCTCTTCGAGATGGAAATCGCGGCGGTATACACCGCGCATTCCCTGAAGCACACCCCACAGCCGATTGTCGCGGAAGACCACCAGCGGCCGGTGCGGTGTATAGGAGGGGATGCGACGCTGGTGGCGCGGGGCGTAGGACCATGTTCCCTGGGGAACCATGGCCGAACCGCCCCCCGTGTTGAGCCGGGCAAAGGCGTCCCAGCGCTGGATCGACATCCGGCCGGTGGCTCGGTCAAAGACCCATCGCGACATGGCCACCCCCGTGCCTTGGCGATGCAAGAGGTCGAAATTGTCGAACTCCAGGGCCGAACATTCATAGAAGCCCTGTTGCGGGACGGTGTTGTGGCGGCGGACCCAACGGATCGCGCCGCTGGCCGGGTCGACGGCAAACACCAGGATGCCTCCATCGGCAAACGACTGACGGCCGGCCGCGAAAAACGCCGTGCCCTCCACCACCAGCACGCTTCCCGGCACCGGCCACGGCGATTCGAGCTGGCCATAGGCCACGATCCTTTCGTCCAGCGGCGCCGCGCGCAGCCGCCATACCATCCGGCCGTCGTCGGCACGCAGGCAATAGACCCATCCACTCTTGGCGCCGAACAGGCACAGGCCATCCTGGATCGTCGGCGCAGTATCCACCCGGCCATTGGCCCGAAAACGCCACCGCACCCGGCCGGTGGCCGCATCTGCTGCGACCACCTCATGGGCATCGGGCCGCGCTACGTAAACCAGCCCCCCGGCCACCACGGGGCTGGTCACGGGCCCCTTGACGAACGGATTCTCACGCCAGTCGTCGGCGATGGGGCCCTCCGGCCGGCCGCCCAAGTCGATCGACCAAACGACCTCGGCCTGCGCCGGGCCGGAACTCGGCGTGCTTCCACTCCGCCATGCATCGTGGCGGTAACACGGCCAAGCGTCGTCCTGGAGCCGGAATGCCGTTGGGTCCGGAGCATCTACGCCGCGCTCCAGCGGAAACTCGAACCGCTCCAAGTCGATCGCCCCGGCCCCGCCCCCGGGGCGCTGCGGTGCCAAGGCCGCGTAGCCGCGAAGCATGGGCCAACAAACACAATGCTTCGGCGTGACATAGATCAGTCCGTTGGCCGGTACCCAACCGTGGTCTCGGCTGCAGGCCGCTTTGGTAATCCGGTTCGCGTCGATCCGCCCGGTCTGCAGGTCCGTCATGTCCAGTTCGCCGGCCAGAAGGTACCGCAACGTAGCCACCGGCGGGAAACAATGGGTCAACCCTGCCGGCCACTCCGCCTCCACCTGTCCGGTGCGTATGTCCAGACAGAGTCCCCGGACCGGGTGCGGATTGCCCTGGGCGTCTTTGCCGCCGGCCAGGACCCACAGTTTGTCGCCGATGAACATCGCTCGCGCCTGCCGGATGTGGTTCATCCCGGGCATGAAGTTCCGCTCCCACAGCAGCGAGCCGTCGGCCGCCGAAAGCAGATGCAATGAATTGCCCGCGCTGTCGTCGGTAAACGAAGAGACCTCGCAGGCCAACAGCCGGTCGTGGTAGACACAACGTTTCACCTTGCCGATCCACGCCAGATCGGTGCGCCGCCAACGAACCTGGCCGGAACGCTTGTCCAACACCACAATCGCCGGCCTCTCACCCCGTTCGGGCCGGCCTTCGATGAAGGCCACATAGCTGTCACCGGCCACCGTGCAGCGCGGATTGCCCGACATGCGCTCCCACACAGCTGCGCCGCTGGCGGCGTCCACGGCGCGCACGGCGCCGGCGGCAACGGCGATCAGCATACCCTCGTCATAGAGCAACTCGCGGGGACGGCCCGCCGCGTCGTACGTGCGTAGCACGTTGCCCGTGGCCGGATCCAGCCCCACCACCCGATCGCCTGACAGGACAAACACGGCATCGCGGGTGGCGATCGGCGAGGGGCTTTCCGGGGGCGGGCGCTTCATTACCGCCGGCCCGGCAGCCGAGGGGTTTGTCAAATCACGGGCCCACAGCCGCAGGCCGTTGAAGCTGTCCCGGGCCAGGAGGGCACCGTAATAATTCCGTCCCCCCGCCGTGACGATGCCCGGCACCTCAGCCGTCGCCCCCACCACCCACCGAACCCGACGCGGCGGGGCCACCAGCGTGTCCGAGGAAACGGCATTCCCATCGGCCCCATGGCGCGGATGGGTCCACTCGTCCATCTCCACCGGCCAAGGTTTGCGGGCCATGAGCCAATCGGTCCCCTCGGCCAGCGGACGGACAGCCGTCAACCCGACACGACTCAGCGCTGCCGCGGAGAACGCACCAGGGGCCACTGCCAACACTCCTCCAGGGGCCAAAACCCGCCGCACCTCTTCCAGCGGCGGGGTGACTCCCGCTTGCGGCACCAGAACGACGTTCACCAAGTCCTCCGTGTAGGGGAGCCGCCCGCCCGGCCGCCACTTTTCCACGGAAACCAACCCGTACAAGCCTGAGGCGTTCAGCTCGGCGTCCCACGAATCCCCCGAGCCGCCCGGCGGGCACAAAACGTGTACCAGAAAACGGCCTGTGGCTGCGAAATGAAGGGCCGGCGAATCCGGACAACCTCCCACCTGTACCACTAACCCGCCATGGACCCCCACGGCCGTCACAAGATCATTCCCCGCCAGACGAACGCCCTCAGCCCACGCCTCCCCGCCACCGAATCCAACCACCACAAAGCCCACAACCCAAAACGCACCGAATCGCAACATCGCTGCTCCTCTTGCTCGGACAGTTCACTCTTCGATCACAGCCATCTGCTGAAACAAACGAGACCAGTCGGCGCAATCCACCGTCGCCGAGACCCTACTGTCTGACAGCCCCGGCTGCCGTTGTCAAGCATAGTCCGCCCCAGCGTCACAGGTGGACACCCTGGAGACGAAATGACAGCATGGGGACGAAAACAAGCCACCCGAAGTGCCCGCGGCCATCTTCCACCGGCCGGCCGCATGGGGTTGTCGCTTTGGATGGGCCGATCTGATCGCGGCGATTGCGCGGCCCGCGAGGGAAGTTCCGGAAGTCGACATTCGTTGGATCCCTTGGACGAAGGTGGCGCTTTGTGCCCATGGCGGGTATTCCACCGGACCCCGGGGACGCATGCTTTCGGATAGACTTACAAGGGCGGTGTGGCGGCCGGCAGGATCGTCGTGTCCTGTTATGCTGCAGGTAGCGGGGAAGATTCCGGTCGATCGAGGAGGAGGTTACCCATGCAACACGCCGTTCGATGGGCTGTGGGGATGGCAGCCGTCATGGTGGTCTGTCTTATGCTACGCTTGTATCGACCCACGGAGGCGGCCCCACCGCCGGTCCGGCCGCCCTTTGCCAACGCGGTGGAGCAACGGATGGAGATGATCAAGGAGCTGAGTGCCATCCGGCAGTTGCTCAAAGAGCAGAACCAGCTTCTGAAACAGCAGAACGCTCTGCTCCGTTCGTTGGTCCCCGACCGGGCTGGTGCGAAGCAAAACCGGTAGGGGGACAGCGACGATGTGCCGGCTGGCCGCAGGACGGGACCGTTGCGGTTTGTTAGTCACGGCCGTGAAGTCCAGCTGTCGCTTGTTGGCGCATCGAAGTCTGCCATGGTACGTGTCGCCGTTGGAACTGAAGCTTCTCCCTGGTCGCCCGGGGGGCTGGTCGAGGGCCGGGGATTCACCCTGGTCGAGCTGTTGGTCGTCCTGTCGATCATCGCCATTCTGGCCGCCCTTGTGATGCCGCGAAGCGGCCCGGACTCCTGTGAGCGGCTCCGGTCGGTGGGCCAGATCGTGGTGGCCGATTTGACGTACGCCCGGGGGTTGGCCATCGCCCATGGCAGCACGTACCGCGTGCGTTTCCTGACCGACGAAAACCGGTACATCATCGAGCACCACAACCCGGCCCGGCCGGAATTGGACCGTTTGCCGCGTTCGCCTTTCCGGGCCACGGACGACCCGCCGGACCAGCAGATTGTCGATCTTGACAGGCTTCCCGTCGCGGACGGTTCGGTGCGCGTGGTGGCCGTGTTCCGGGTAGGCAGGACGCAGCAACCGGTCGAGTGGGTCGAGTTCGGGCCGCTGGGCGAACCGACTCCGGGCGAGGAGACCCAGATCTGGCTCCGTGCCGGTGTGGGATCTGAGGCCAAGTACCTGCCGATCCGCATCGATCCGGTCACGGGGCTGGCCGAAGCTTTGGAGGTCACCGGCCAGCCGCCTTGGCAGTGGACTCGCCAAACCTCCTCGATCCTGTACGACCGGTCCTCGTTTGGAGGCCCGAGTGGGGATAGGCCATGATCCTACAGTTGGCGGCAACATGTTGAGGTGGTTTGACAGATTCCGTTGTGGTCCGATCGGTGTGGACGTGGGCAGCCGGTCCGTGAAGTTGCTGCAGTTGACGGCCGACCGCGCCCAGGTGGTGGACGCGGCGCGATGGGATCTGCCCGCAGGCGAACCGGGCGGCGACGAGGATGAGGACGACGCGACGGTGGTGGCGGCCATCCGGCGTGCGCGCCAGGGGCGGGGTTTTCGGGGCCGACGGGCGGTGTTGTGTATCCCTTCGGCCGATCTGTTTGTGCAGAACATCCGGGTGGCGCCGGCCAGGGGTGAGGAGTTGAGCCGGACGGTGTGTGGCGAGGCGGCCAATCGGCTGCCCTTCCCGGCCGAGGAGGCCGAGCTCAGGTACATCGAGTCGGGAGATGTGCGTCAGGGTACCATGGTCAGGCGGGAAGTGATCCTCATGGCCTGCCATCGCTCGCGCATCGAGCGCACGCTGCGGATTGCCGAGCGGGCAGGGCTGCGGCCCGTGGCCTTGGATGCGGAACCGGCGGCGCTGTTGCGCTGTTACTGCAAACAGTTCCGGCGCCAGCAAGATCGCGAGCAGCGGGTGATGTACGTCCACCTCGGGGCGGCCTCCACCGGTGTGCTCATCGCCCAGGGCGGCCGGGCAATGTTCATCAAGTACATCGACGTGGGCGGTCACCATTTGGACGAAGCGGTGGCCAGCCACTTGGGCATGGAATCGGCCGACGCCGCGGCGCTACGGCGGCACAATGGCGATCGGCGGGCCGATTGTCGCGATCCCGAAATCACGCGCAGCATTGCCGAAGCCGTCCGTCCGCCGCTGGAACAGCTGGCCGCCGAACTGGCCCTCTGCCTGCGTTACTACAGCGTCACCTTCCGTGGCCAACCGCTGGATCGACTCGTCCTGGGTGGTGGCGAGGCCACCGCCTCGGTGGTGGACTTCTTCAACAGCCGTCTGGATATCCCCTGCGAACTGGGCGATCCGCTGCGCAGCTTTACCCCGTCGCTGCCGGCGGGACGGATCGGCCAATGGGATGTGGCGGCGGGGTTAGCTCTCAAGGAAGTGCCTTGATCGGCAGGAATACGGTGGACCGCGTCTTATTGCAGATCGATTTCCTCCCAGCCGATTACCGGCGGCAGTACACCCAGCAGCGACTGCGCCTGTGGCGACTGGCCGCCCTTCTCGCCGCAGGAGTGCTCGTGGTGGCCGCTACGGCGGGCCAGCGACTGCGCCGGGCCAGCCTTGAAAGGCAGCTGGCCGCCCTCGCCCCACAGTACGCCCAAGCTGAGAAACTCAACGCCCAGCTGGCCGAAAGCCAGCTGGCGTTGGTACGGGCCGAGGCCCAGGCGGCCCTGTGGACCTATCTCCAACACCCATGGCCCCGCACCCAACTACTCGACGCCCTCCTGCGACCACTGCCGGATGCGGTGAGCTTCCAATCGGTGACCATCGGCCGGGAGGGCGAGCCGGGAGGACAGCCGGAGGCTGAGATGGGCGACGCCTTCGCGCCGGCCGCGACCGAGCGGTCGGCCAACACGGTGCCACCAGCGGCCGAGGACCTGGACGAACTCCGCCGACAGTTTGATCGGCGGCCCACGACCATCATCCTCAGCGGACGGGCCGCCGACAGCCAATCCCTCTACCGATACCTGGACCAACTGGCCCGGGACCCTCTGGTGGCGAAGATCGAACTCCAATCGATAGAAGCGGAGTCGGCCCAGCGCGGGGCGTCGCTCCGCTTCTCAGCTCGCATCCTCATCCGCCCCGGCTACGGCCAACCGGGGGGACCGCAGGCGGAAAGCGACCAAACCCGCGCTCCGGCGCCCAACGCCGACGCGGAGGCCGACAACCTGGCTCGCCGCCGCCCAGACCACCCGGCCCTCGCAGCAAAACCTCGCTCATGAACGCCTCCAAACCGCATCGCAATGTGATCATGACCTTGGTGCTGGCCGGCCTGGGTGCGGCCTACCTCTACTTCGTCTACCTGCCGAGCCAACGCGAAATCCGCCGCGTGGAAAAGGACTTGGCCCTCCGACGCCAATACATCAGGCAATCGCTGCAAGCTGCCACCGCCCTGCCGGCCATTGAGGCAAAGCTCCAAACCGTGCGGCAGCAGACGGCCCGTTGGACTGCCGCTGCGCCGACGCCGGAGCAGGTCGGGACGGTTTACGCCCGGATCAACGCCCTGGTGGACCAAACCGGCGCGGCGACCACCCGCTTCCAGCCGCTGGCCGACCTGCCGCAGGGGACGATCCACCGTTTCCCGGTGAACTTGGCCATCAGCGGCTCGTTCCCCCAGGCCTGCCAGTTCCTCTACGACTTGGAGCAGTTACCGGCCACGCTGTGGATTGAGGATCTGAAAATTGAGCAAGCTGCGGGGGCGGGGCAGGAGGTGAGCTGCGAGTTAACGGTGGTCATCGTTGCCGATAATTCCGAGAATTCCGATCAGGCAAACCGATCCGGATAACCGATAAAGAAGGAGGCGGAGCCGGCAGGCCTAAACCCTGCTGGCCGTGCGAATGTGGTGAGCTTGAAGAAATTGGCCAAGAGGCTGCGTCACGAAGCGTCGGCCAACCCCAAGAAGGCGGCCATGCTGGGGCTATTGCTCCTGATGGCGATCTATTTCTGGGCACCCTTGGTACGGCGATGGGTCCTTCCGGAGGCCGGTGCCGAAGGGCAGTCGGCGGATGTTCGATCGTCGGCTGGGGCCCAAGGGGCCCTCGATGGGCCGTCGCCCGGGGACGAACGGCGGGGCACGTCGGTCGGGCCGGAGCCGCTGGATTGGCAGCAGGTGCTGGCCGGCATGGCGAGCGATCCGCGGACGCGCCCGGCGGCGGGTTTGCTGCGGCGCCGCAACCCCTTCGTGGCTCCCATGGTCGCCGGCGGGCGGGGGCCAGCCGATTTGGCGGCACAGGCCGCGCCCTGGACTCCGGAACAGCTGGGGCTACAGCTGTCAGCCACTGTGGTGGGCCCTGCGAGGCGGACGGCGATGATCAACGGCAGGGCGTTCCGCCAAGGTCGGACGGTGACGGTAACCAAGGACGGCCGGCAGATCGAGTTCAGACTGGTCGAGATTCGACCGCGTCAGGTCGTGCTGGAGGGGAACGGGCAGCGGTTTGTTTTGTCGATCCCCGAGCCCCCGGGGGCCGGGCGGATCGAGCTGGCGGGGTCAGCCCCGTAACAGCAGCCGTTGGGCACTGGGGCCGCGTCGCGGATCCGCGGCGGGGCTGGGCGTCATGGAAGACCCACGATGATCAACTTTCGGACCACTCTGCTTAGTCTTTGCATGGCAGCTGGCGTGGGAGTGGCCCTCTGCCTGATCCACTCCGGAGAACCGGCAGACACAGGGCTGGCGCCCGCATCATCCTCGGGGCTCGGCCCCCCCCGGGGCAACCGACCACCCTGGTCGGCCCGTCTTCGAAGGACCTCCGAGTCGCCCGGGTTGCGGATCCCCGAGGGATCGACGGACCCCGAGCCATCGCCACCGGGCCTCGGCGCCACGGCGTCGGCTCTTGGGGTGGCCGGTCAATGGCCGGGCCAGAGGGCTCGCTTTTCGTCACCGGTAGGCACGCCGGGGGTCCCATGGCCGATGATCGCCTGCCCGGTGCTGGTATCGCCTGCCGGGCCCTACGGCGAGAGGTTCCGCGGCAGCGGTTCCCAGGACCTGTTGGCCGCCCTGCAGGCCGCGACGCGAAGCCCTTTTGGTCCTTCGCCGGAGGGGCCGGATCAGCCGCAGCCCCAAACAGGGGCGATGCGAGGCACGGTCCCCCGGGCCGAAGGCCAAGGCCCATCGGCAGCCGCCCAGCCGGTTTCGAACGGACCGGGCACCGGTGGGTCGAGCCCCGGGGCAGAGCCCGAACGACCCGCCGAACCCCAGCGCAGCGGAGGATCGCAACACGCCGAGCCGTCCCAGCCGGATGCCCGTGCGTACGTGTCCGGCTCGCGCACCTCCGAGCCTGGTCCCCCGCTTCTCGTCGACCCGGGCGAAGGCGATGACCAGCTGGTGATGCATTTCCGTAACGAAGATCTTCGCCAGGTATTGGAGTTGCTGAGCGATCAGGGCAACCTGAACATCCTGGCCAGCAACAGCGTGGAGGGCACGGTCTCCGCCTCGCTGAACGGTGTAGACATCGACAGTGCCCTGGAGGCCATCCTCAAGGCGACCGGGTATGTGGCTCGCCGTGAAGGCAAGTTCATCTACGTGGGCACGCCCGAGGATTTTCGGACCATGGAACAGGCATTGGACACGATCGGCACGCGTGTCTACCGGCCCAGTTACGTCAGCGCCTCGGACCTCCAGACGTTGATCCAACCGCTGGTAACGCCGGACATCGGCGTGGTGAGCGTCTCTTCGCAGCCGGAGACGGGTATCGAAGCGGACAACACGTCGGCCGGTGGTTACAACTTCGCCGGCGGCGACGTGGTGGTCGTGCGGGATTATGAAGCAGTTCTGCGGCAGATCGACCAGGTGGTGGGGGAAATCGATGTCCGCCCGTTGCAGGTGGCCATCGAAGCGATGATCCTCAGCGTCAAGCTGGAGGACAGCTTCAAGTTCGGCGTGGATTTCGAGCTGTTGCGGAACAAGGAGCATATCCGTTTCGGGTGGGGGACTCCTCTGAATTCACTGGCCACCTTCAGCTTCAAGAAAGGGGGCCTGAAGTTCGGGTTTCTCGACACCAGCCTGGGCACGTTCCTGGACGCCTTGGAGACGATCGGCGATACGAATGTGATTGCCACGCCCCGCCTGATGGTGCTCAACAAACAGCGAGCGGAGATCCTCATCGGCGAACAGCTGGGTTACGTGAGCACCACGATCACCGAGACGAGCTCTTCGCAAAGCGTGGAGTTCCTCGACGTGGGCGCCCAGCTGCGATTGCGGCCCTTCATCTCCGAAGACGGTTTGATCCGCATGGAGATCCATCCGGAACTGTCCACCGGCTCGGTGGACACTTCCAGCGGCTTCACGTTGCCCAACAAGGAAACCACCCAAGTGACGACGAACATCATGGTCCCCGACGGCTGCACGGTGGTCATCGGGGGCCTGATGCGGGAGCAGCTGGAGACGACGGGCACTCAAGTGCCGCTGCTGGGCAGCCTGCCGGTTATCGGGGTGGCCTTTCGGCGCAAGACGGAGAAGCTGCAGCGGCGTGAGATCATCGTGCTCATCACGCCTCGGATCGTTCGGGAACCGGAGGCGTGTGTGGAGGGAGACCAGATGGCCTGCCAGTTCCAGCGTCGCCAGGCCGCATATGCGGAGAAGATGAGCCCCTTGGGCAAGCGTTCATTAGCCCGTCGCTATCTCCGCCTGGCCCAGGATGCCTGGGCCTCCGGTGACCTGAAGTTGGCCCTCCGTTTCGCGGAGATGGCCGTACACTTCGATCCGGAGAGCCGAGCGGCAATCGAGCTGAGGGCCCGCATCTGGCAGGCCCAGTCGGGTGGCGAGTTGTTGATCGAACCGGCAACCGACGCGGCCGTGCCCACCGCGCCCATGGACGGCCAAACCATCGAACCCTGGATCCTGGACGAACTGGAAAACCCTCTGCCGACGCGGCGGCCGCTGCCGGGGCGCCCCGCGCGGGATGGCGCAAGGCAGACCGACGCCGTTCAGCCCGAGTCCTGAAGGCCCACCATGGCTGACTTCGTCCCGTACACTACGTCCAGTTCCGTGAGCCCTGGCTCCGGTGCGCGAAGGTGCGCCCCGGGCAACCTCTGGCTGATCCTGCTCGTGGCCGCCTTGAGCGGGTGCCGCTGGAGCGGGACGGTGGCGCCATGGCCCCACGACTTGGCCGAACCCCGCCGCGCCCGCCACGAAGCTGCCGCCACCACATTCGAGCAGTCCCGCGCTGGGGCCGAATACCGGGAGGCCGAACAACAGTGGGAGGAGGGTGACGCTGCCGGGTGCATCCAGCGGCTGGAACGACTGCTGGAGCGAAACCCGGACTATTGGGAGGCCAGGGTGCTGTTGGCCGAGGTGCTGCTGACCCAAGACCAACCCGAGCGGGCTCGCCAGTGGCTTCTGCCAGCCATCAGGGACCATAGCGACCATCCCCGGCTCCACTACACCATGGCCCTGGCCCTGGAAAAACTGGGCCACGCCGAAGAGGCCAACGCCTTCTACCGGCGGGCCATGGCCGCGCTGCCTGGGGGGCAATCAACCCACGGGGCCGGCACCGCGCCCCAGGCCACCTGGGCCCGATCCCCGCGGTCCCCGAAGCGCCTCCTGGGCGGCCTGCTGAAGGGCCGAACGCTGCGGCGGGTTGCAGCGGGGCTGCGGCAGC
>DQVB01000239.1 GCA_015661985.1 Planctomycetota bacterium
CGACGGGTTGAGGAACGGCTGTTGGACCTGTTGGTGCCTCCGCCCAGCGCCCTGGACACATCGCAACAGGGCGTGCACAGCGCCGATCGCTACGAACGGACTCGGGAGAAGATGCGCGCCATGCTCCGCTGCGGCGAACTGGAAGGGCGCCGCGTGGAACTCACCATTGAACAAAAAGCCATTCCCATGATGCTCACCGGCATGGGGATGGAACAGATCGATATCGATCTGCAGGGGATGTTCGAGAAGATCCTGCCCAAGCAGACCACGCGGCGCGAGATGACGGTGGCCGAAGCGCGCAACGTGCTGTTCGAACAAGAGTGCGATGCCCTGATCAACCGCGATAAGGTGCATGCCGATGCCGTCGAACTGGCCGAAAACCTGGGCATCATCTTTGTCGACGAAATCGACAAGGTGGTGGCCAGTGAGCATGCCCATGGAGCCGACGTGTCCCGCCAGGGCGTCCAGCGTGACCTGTTGCCCATCGTCGAGGGCACCACCGTGCAGACCCGCTATGGGTTCGTCAAGACAGACCATATCTTGTTCATCGCTGCCGGCGCCTTCCACCGCTCTAAACCGAGCGACCTGATGCCGGAGCTCCAGGGGCGTTTCCCCATCCGCGTCGAACTGAACGATCTGACGAAAGAGGATTTCGTCCGCATCCTCAAGGAGCCCAAGGGGGCTTTGACCAAACAGTACCAGGCGCTGCTGAAGACCGAGTGCGTCGAGTTGGTCTTTGAAGATGACGCGGTCGAAGCGCTGGCTACCTACGCCTACCAGGTCAACCAGACCACGCAGAACATCGGCGCCCGCCGGCTGTACACGATCATGGAGCGGATGCTGGAGGATCTCAGCTTCGAGGCTCCCGAGATCAAGACGGGCCGGGTGGTGATCGACGCCGCCTACGTGCAGCAGCGGCTGGAGAAAGTGACACAGGACGAGGATCTGACCAAGTTCATTCTCTAAATCGCCGTGGGCGATTCTGCGACACCGCTAACGGCAAATCCGAATGTCGAAATCCGAATGTCCGAAACTCCAATGACAAAGACACTGGCTGCTATCCGCCGGTTGCGCCACAGCATATGACGGTGCACTGGGACCTTTGGGACATTTGAATTTCGGATTTCGTGTTTGTTTCGCGCTTTCGTGCTTTCGTGCTTCGTATTTCGGGTTTTCTGCGGGCCGTTTGTCGCACAATTGGGCACGGCCGTTTGGCCCGTTCTTCGGCCTGGCGCCGTCTGCTCCGGTGGGTGGCCGTTGTCCCTGGCGTGGGGCATGCAGCCGCGTGATGCGCCTCGGCCGTGTGCGGTCGCTAACCCGGCTCGCTCGGGCCCGAAGCGGTAGGGGTGGTCTGGTGTTGTTCGCCGGCCGGCGGCCGATCCAGGTGTTCTTCGTCCATGTCGTCGGCCCGTGTGCCGGCTCGCAGATGGACCCGTTCTTCCTGGGCATCGGCCCGGCGTTTGGCGTAATAGCGGACACCGAGATTGGCCCCCAGGGCCACAGCGATGCCCACCAATTCCAAGTGATAGATCACCCTGGCCACACAGGCGGTGGCCACCACGGCGATTCCCGCGGCCAACAGCCAGCTGGTCACCACCCAGATGGCTCGCCCGATCTTCAGGTCCGCATCTCCGCGGGCCATCACGCGGTCGGCCAGCCCGGTGCCGATCACCGCGGCAAAGGCCACGTACGTGGTGGAAACAGGCAGCCCGCGGCCTGACGCCAGGGCAATCACGCTGGCACTGACGGCCATGATCACCGAAGCCCGCAACGCGTCATAGTGGATCTTCTTGCCCCGCTCGCTCAACGCCGGCGGCGGTGCCAACTCCGCTGCCCGGGGGCGAAAACCCAGCAGCCCACGAGCCGCCGCCCGGCACCACGCCGGAGCGTACAAGGCCACCCGGTCAAACTGGCTCCCCGTGTTCACCTCGGCGCGAGTCACCCGCTGCGCGTGCCGCGTGAACATCCCCATGACGATCATGGCGCCGCAGCCGAAAAGCGCCCACCGCGGAATGGCGACCTCCGTGGCTACGCGCACCGTCTGGTCAGCGTGTCTCCACAACCACAAGGCTGAAAGCCCAGGCGAAGCGCAGTTGGCCAGGTCGTTCTGGCCAAAGGCAAAGGCCATGCAGAGCATCCCCACAACGGCCAGCACATGAAACAGGTACTGCGTGCCCCGAGGCCCGGAGATGGTCAGAACCAGATGCACCACCAGCGTCGCTCCGCCCCACATGACCAACAGGGCCAGCGTCGCCCCGTACTGCTCGATCGTCTCCGCCCGCAAGACCTTGACTAGCTCTACCCCTTTCATGCCTTTCATCAGCATGAACCACGTCAGCCAAGTAATGATCAGCCCCGCAATCCAAGGACCATGCAACAGAATCGTCTGGCGGTCCTGCGATTTGTCCCGAATGGCCGCCCGAAAGACCCGCTGGATCAAGAAGGCGGCGATCCCGCTCATGACGATCGAGATAAAAATGGCCGAAACAACCGTGCCCACCTTGTTCCAATGCACGATACTCAGGCCATAGAGCCCCATCGATGCCCCCACTAACTCGAAAATCAAGCAGGCCGTGGTGCTCACCGGCATCCCGAAGGCCGAATAGGTGTAAAGCAGCACCGTGTCCACCAGGTAGACGCTGATGTAGACCACAATGGCCATCTTGAGCGTCAACATGCCGGGATCGAAGATCCCCTTGCGGGCCGTCTCCATCACCGGCGTGGAGGCCGTGGCGCCCAGGATGACCGCCACACCAGCCACCGCCACGGCGATTCTGCGCCGCAGGATCCGGGAACCGAACACGGCATTGACGATGTTGGCCGCGTCGTTGCGGCCCACCTCGACACAGTCCCACACAAGGAAGCCGAGGCCCAAAAAGGCGCAAGCAGTTACAAAGAACTCCACGCGATCCTCCCCGCAAGTAGGATCAATAACCGCCACACTCAGCGCGCCGCCGCCCTAACGCGGCAGAGCCGCAACCAAGTAGGACGGATTGCCCACCCGTCCTCTACATCTGCGGCTCACCCTGCGCGCATCACGACGCACGAAGACTCGAATCCCGGCCCCATCGTAGCCTGCGCCCAGCGGTTTGAAAACCGGGGTGCGCACCCGGGCTGGCAGGGGCCCCGCGGCCGGCCGAAAAAGAGCCGGCCCAGGTCCAAAGATCATCTCCATGTCGGCGAATACACCTGTGAGAGGCCCTGGCCCGAGGCCGGGGGGAACTGCGCGAGCTGCCTGAAGGCCGCTTGACCCCTTCCGGCGGTGCATGATCATTCACCGGAAGTCGGGCACAAGACGACCGGGGGCAGCCGGCAGGATGGCCTTTGGGTCGGGGGAGGGTTCGGAGCGTGTGTCCGGCTGGCGTCCGCCCGCCAGAGGGCGTGATGTTGGCCTGGTTGGAACCAGTTCTGGAAATGGCTTTTTGCCAGAGGGAGGTGTTCGATGATCAAGAAGATGGTAGTCACGACGGGCGTCATCGTGCTGGTGGCGTTGATCTTTTTTGGCCGCGATGCGATCAGCTACGTGCGCACGTCGGCCGGGTACGTTCGGGATTCGGTGGAGTCGAGCGTGCCGCTGGAGTTCCAGATCGATCGGGCCCGTCAGCTGGTCGGCGACCTGGTGCCCGAGATCCGCCGGAACATGCATTTGATCGCCAAGGAGGAAGTGGAGGTGGAGCATCTGCGCAGACGGATCGCCGCCGCGGAGAGTGAATTGGAGGAGGACAGGCAAGAGATCCTTCGGCTGAAGGCGGACCTGGCCGAAGGCAAACCGGTGTATACGTACTCGGGCCGCCGGTACACGGCGGAGGAGGTCAAGGCGGACTTGGCTCATCGTTTCAAGCGCTATCAGACCAGTGAAGCCACTTTGACCAGTCTGCGGCAGATCTGCGAGGCGCGCCAGAAGAGCCTGGATGCGGCCCGCCGGAAGCTGGAAGGGATGCTGGCCGAGAAGCGGCAGCTGGAGGTGGAGTTGGAGAACCTCCAGGCCCAGTTGCAGATGGTGGCTGCGGCCAAGACGACCTGCGACTACCAGTTTGACGACAGCCGGCTGGGGCGGGCCAAGGAATTGATTGCCGAGCTGCGCAAAAAGCTCGAGATCGAAGCGACGCTGGTCCATGCCGAGGATTCGTTCCACGACGAGATCCCCCTGGACGAGTCGCCTCCGGAGGACATCGTCGAACAGGTGTCCCGGTATTTCGAGGAGGGGCCCGAGGCCGAGGCGCTGGCTGCTGGCCGCTAGCGCCTGGTATTCGGGCTCGCCGCTGGCGTGGCCGGGCTGTCATGGCGGACGGTTGGCGGCTGTCGGGCAGGCTGGCGTGAACCCTTGCGGTGCCCCGGTGGTGTGTGTGCCGGACACCGGTGCTGGCCATTTCCTCCCAGGTGTGAGAAAATGCTCGGGTTGGCAGCCATAAACGGGGGACAACGTCCCATGGAGCGGTTCCGGCGACGCCCCCCTCGGTTCATCCTCTGGGTGGACGGGGCGGGGGGATTCTGGGTGTGCCTGGGCGAAACCGTAACACTGGGCCAGCCCGCTGTGGCCGGGTGTGCCGAGATCCCCATTCTGGGTGATCTCCGCGGACGACACGCCCGGATCCGGCGGGACGGTGAGGAGTACCTGATCGAGGCGTTGGGCGAGGTCCGGCTGGACGGCCGCGCCGTGGAGCAGGTAGGCCTGCTCAGCGACGGCTGCACGGTTCAGTTGGCCAGGAGCGTCGTGTTGTGCTTCCGGCGGCCCCATCCTTTGAGCGCCACGGCGCGTTTGGATTTTCTCAGCGGGCACCGCACCCAGCCTTCCGTGGATGCCGTCCTGCTGATGGCCGACACGTGCGTGCTGGGGCCCAAGCCGCACAGCCACGTAGTCTGTCGGTTGTGGGACGACGAGGTGGTGTTGTTTCGCCAGGGGGACGAGCTTTTCTGCCGCGGCCGGCGACCGTTTTCTGTGGATGGGTCGGCTGCCGTGCGACGGGCGCGGATCAGGGAGAATTCCAGCGTGGTAGGCGAGACGTTTTCCTTCAGTTTGGAGCCGATCCGGTGAGCGGCCAAAGCGCTTGGTTTGGGTGCCGGCTCCGGACTGAGCCGGGGACGGGCAGGGTTTGGTGACGGGAGTGGGGGGCGTATGGGTACAATAGTGGGTGCGGTCTGCCTCGGTCGCCATGCCGCCAGAGGCACAGGCCGGAGGGGAGTGGACCGATGAACAGGACGGTGATTGCCGTGGACCAGAACCCGCACAACGCCGAATCGCTGCATCCCACCCGCGCGGGCGATTCGCCGCCCGTCGCTTCCCCTGGGCGGTTTACCTATCCCAGTGGTTCACGGCCCCTGGAGGGATACACGATCAAGCGAGGGGTAGGGCACGGGGGCTTTGGCGAAGTCTATTATGCCCATAGCGATGGCGGCAAGGAGGTGGCCCTGAAGCTGATCCGCCGCAACCTGGAGGTCGAGTTGCGCGGTGTGCGCCAGTGTCTGAACGTGAAGCATCCCCATCTGCTGGCCATCTACGATATCCGCGAAGACGAAGACGGGGACACGTGGGTGGTGATGGAGTACGTGAGCGGTCAGCCGCTGGAGGAGGTGATCGCGGCCCACCCGGAAGGGATGCCAACCGACGAGGTGCTCCGCTGGATTCACGGCATAGGTGCCGGGGTAGCCTACTTGCATGACCACGGCATTGTGCACCGCGACTTGAAGCCGGGCAACGTCTTTTGCGAGGAAGGCGTGGTGAAGGTGGGCGACTATGGGCTGTCGAAGTTCATCTCCTGCAGCCGGCGCAGCGGCCACACGGAAAGCGTGGGCACGGTGCATTACATGGCCCCCGAAGTGGCCAACGGGCGGTACGGCAAGGAGATCGACATCTATGCCCTGGGGGTCATCCTCTATGAGATGTTGACCGGCCGGGTTCCCTTCGAAGGGGAAAGCGTAGGCGAAGTCCTGATGAAGCACCTGACGGCGACGCCGGACGTATCGATGTTGGAGGAGCCCTACCGAAGCGTCGTGGCCCGTGCCTTGGAGAAGGACCCGGCCAAGCGGTTTGCCGGCGTCGAGGAGATGTTGGCTCAGCTGCCCCGCCCTTCGCAGGAGCCGATTCCCGGCCCGCGCCGTGTGGGGCGCGGCCGGCCAGTAGGCGCCGAGCAGGCGGTCGCGGATGCCATCCCGGTAGCCGAGGTGGTAGCCGAAGAACCCATCCTGCGGGCGGTGCGTCGGGCGTGTCGCCGAGCCTACGATGCCTGGAACGAATCGAATCTGAACACCCCGGCGAAGATCGTGATCATCGTGGCCGGCGTCTTTGCCGTATTGGCTTTGGCCGAGGGTTTGGTGCCGCTGATTTTCATGCTCTTCGTGCTTTACGGGGCCTATTGGTTGGTATGGAAGTTCTTTCTTTCCGGCTCGGCCAGCGGGGTTGGCGAGGTGCCACGAGCGGGGACGCCAAGGCCCTCGGCCCCTGCGGCCACCAAGGCGGCCGAAGTGCCCAAGGCGGCACGACGGGCG
>DQVB01000229.1 GCA_015661985.1 Planctomycetota bacterium
AGGGTCCAGACCAAACCCTGGCGAGGACTTTCACCTCGCTGACTCGGTGCGCTCGGGTGCGCACTAGGATGGGCATTCTTGCCCGTCAATCGCCGGCTCGACCGGTGAGTCCGGCCGGTGCGCCGAAACTTGCCTTTTGTGACATCTACAATGTCCAGGCTACGATGCCCAGGCTACGGTGCCCAGGCTTTTGCGCGTTTCGTCCCACTTGTGACGGACAGGCACGTCCATGCTCCCCCGCCGGTTTGCAACGCTGGGGTCAAGTCAAGCGGCCTGAGGCTTCAATCGGCCAGACGTCAACCACCCGTCCTCCTTCGTGGACGAACATATGACGATAGAGATTGCAGGTCGTACAGCAATGGCTGGGGATCAGCTCCAGGGGCTGGCCGATGGGCCATTCGGGCGCGCGGTGGACCACGCAGTGCTCTTCGGAGAGGAACCGGGGGATTTCCACATCCGGATTGCCCTTGATCCGCGGCGGGCCGAAATCGGCCGTAGCGCCTTTCAGTCCCACATCCAGGACAGCTCGACCGGCGCTTCTGCTGATCACCCGGGTAAGGACAGACAGGGCCACCTCGAATTCGGGCGCCAGCTGGGCGTAGCGCCAATCCATTGTGGCGTAGCTGCCGGCCTGGATTTCATCCACCCCGTCGATCGAGCCGGTCGTCTGGTAGGTGGACGACGACCCGCCGCTGATCACCTCCACCGGGATGCCTTCCTGTTCCAAAGCCCTGCGAGTTTGCAGCGCTCCTTGGAAGGCCTCCACCGTCCGGCGTCTCCGCTCCTCCGGATCGTCCGCGTACACCAGATGACCCTCGTAGGCCTGGAGGCCGACGAAGCGCAAGCCCGGAAGTGCAACCGCCTGGCGAGCCAGCTCGATGGCAGGCTGGCCCGGCGGCACACCGCAGCGCCCCATACCGATGTCCACCTCCACCAACACACCCAAGGTGACTCGGGCCTCGGTCGCCGCTTGGGACAGCCAGGCCAATTGTTCCGCGTGGTCCACGGCCACTCGGATATCGATCCGGGTGGCGAGGCGTACGAGGCGCGCCAATTTCTCCCGGCCCACCACTTGGTTGGCCAGCAGGAGGTTGTCGAAGCCATGCGCCGCCAGCACTTCGGCCTCGCCCAACTTGGCGCAGGTGAATCCCACCACCGATCCGGCCTCCCATTGGCGACGCGCCAAAGCGGGGCACTTGTGGTTCTTGAAATGGGGCCGCAACCGGGCCTTCTTGCCGTGGAAAAAACCGGCCATGCGCCGGATATTCCGCTGGCTGGCCTCCCCGTCCAGCAGCAAGACGGGTGTGTCGAGCTCGGTGATCGGCAACCCGACCCACCGGCGAACGTCGTCCGTCGCGCTATGGGCAACTGACATGGGCTTCCTCTCGTCCAGTGACAAGTCTCTCAGCGATGGGTCAACACCTCCACCACTTCACCCGGGAAGAGCGTGACCGCGGGCGGATCGCTTCCCGGGTCCGGGCAGGGTATTTCCGACCGCTCGCCCCGCAGCACGCGGAGCTGGTGGCGCGCCGCCGCTGGCAGCGTGTGCGGAAGTGGCTTGTCCAGCTCGGGCGGGGCCACCAGGCGCACGCGGTCCACCGGCAGCGGCTCCTCCTGGATGATCGTCACCGCCTGCTGGCGATCCGACGTCAATCCGTCCGCCGTCACAGCATGGGAAAAGGAGCGAAACATGACGCCGCGACTGAGCGGCAGATCCCAGAGCTCCTGGAGCAAGGCCTCCCAGCACGCATCGCTGGGCGTGTAGGTGTTCAGCCAATAACAGCGCCCGCGCGCCAGGAGTAGGGGGACCCTGCCGCGCGGGGTTTCGGCCGCCGCCAGCACGCGCACGTCATCCAACGGCTCAACAGCCAGTGTGGACTCGTCCACCCCGTCGACGGGCCGCTCGCTGAGGACTGCCTCCAGACGCAGCCGCCCCACGCTGCAGCCGTCTTCCTGAAGGGCGTCGAACCCGAAGCGGCGGTCGGCGCCGGCCCGCCCTTGGAAACTGGCCCTGACGCTCCATCCGCGGATCGATTCGAACTGCTCCTCCCAACCCACATGGCCGTCGGGGCTGACCAGCCGCAGGTAGTCTAGATCGAGCGTGAATCGGCCGTTTTCGGCCAAATCGTCCAGGATAACGTCGATTGCCGCCAGTCGCCGCACGTCTCGGCCTGTGGCTCGCCGCGCGATCTGGGCCACGTCCTCGCGGCCCGCCAGCCAACGCCCCCCGGTCGAGCAGTCGTCTGTTGGAGCGGTTTCATGCCAGGCCGGCAGCTCCTTGCCCCCGGCATCCAGGGCGGTGAAGCGGATGTGGAAGAGCGAACCCGGCGAGTTCTTCGCGCGGTACTCCAAGAGCGGATACCGGCCCAGGTCCACATCCACCCGCCGGCTGGCCACGACATACTCGTTGGCCGACCCGGCCGGCGGCAGGACACGCTGGGCTCCGCGCGTGGCGGTAAACAGTCGTCTGAGCGGGGTGGCGGCCCACGGGTCCGGGTTGGCGTAGACCACAGGCCGGTCGCAGGCGGCCAACCGCTTCTCCTCGGACGGGTCTTTCCGCACGTTGAGGCTGAAAACGGCGTCGTAATCGGACCACTCAGCATGCGTGCCCGGAAGCACCACATCGGCCCGAGGCACCAGGGCCCGGAGTCGGGCCAGCAAGGCCATCTCGCGCCGCAAGACGGCTGCCTGTTCGGGCGAAGCGCCGTCGATCGCCGGGAGCAGGTCGTCGGCGATGACCAGGACGCGAGGCAAGTCCGCCTTGGCGTCTGTCTTGATACGGCGGATCATGGCCGAAGCCACCTCGTAGCGCCAACTGCCCCAAAGCGCATCGGGCAACAGGTGTTCGCCCTCGTAGAGTTCGTTCCAGCCGTAGTTGAATACCAGGTCGGGGTTCGTGTGCAGCGCCAACCAGAGGCTCTCCTGCAAATAGCGCACGTCGTTGCGGATCCACCGCCGCTTGCGCCGCCCCCCTCGGGCGAAGGATACGCCCAGATCATCGTAGTGGACCACAAAAGTGACCGACCGGGCGTTGACCTGCGTCTGGCGCCCCGCCTCGTTGAAGGTAAAGCTGGCGATTTCGGGGAAATGCTGGAAGGCGTACAGCTGCTGAGGCAGGCCGGTGTCGGTCCAGTGGAAGATGACCTGCTCGCCCAAGGCCTCCTCCACGCCGGAAACGATGGCCCGGTAGAAGCGGTCCCAAGCTGTTGGATCCGTGACGCCGGTATCGAAGTTATAGCCGTAGACAACGATGGGCAGCCGGCCCTCACGGTCGCGGAGCCAAAGCCTACGGGGGATAGGCCGGTAGAAGCCCACTACGTCATCCACAAACCGCCGGGCAAACTCCTCGGTGGGCGTGAGGAACCCTTTGCGAGCGCCGAAGCGGATTTGCATGTCGTAGAACATGGCCACCCCCAAGCCGGTGCGCTCCAGGGCCTGGCGGAACTGCGCCTTGAGCGGGTTGCCATGCCATTCGTAATGGATGCCGTCGAAACCCGCCTCGCGGATCTTACGACACTGGGCCTCGTAATAGTGCACCGACCGGCCAATCTCGTCCGCGGCAATGCCCAGCCATCCCCAGTCGATGCGATAGGTCCACTGTTTCTGTTTCACCTCCAGGGCTGCGGGCCCATCCAGCTCGTACCAGTCGAAGAAATGGGTCGTACACACGGGCGGCGCCGCCATCGAAGCGCCGGCCACCGCCCAAACCACCACAAAGCCAACGGTCCGCATCATCCTCGCAGCCTCGTTCCCCGGCCGTGTATGGACCACCTCCGAATTCCGCCCTGATCATCGTCCTGCCCACAACCGTGTCAAGTGCTCGGGACGCGCAAGCGTAGGGTGAGCGGCAACTTGGGCGGCTCCACAGGCGGACGACGGCCGGTGGAGTAGTACTTGAAGATGGTGCCTTTCCACCATGGTGGCCTTTATCGCGCTGCAGACCCACACCACCGGTGCAGCCTATTGGATAAAACATGGCACTCCGCCATCCCCGCTGCAACAAAGGGCCGATCCAGGTAAGAATAGATAAGGATGAGGAGTGGGACGCCTTTGGTTCGAATCCCGTCAAGGAGTGCTGCAAGTGGACGCTTCGGTGCGGAACGGCTGGGCTGCTTTGGGCGCCGTGATATTGGCGATATTGGCGTGGGTGGTTCATGCTGGCGAGCCCCCGGCGGTGAATCCGTTCGCTAGTTCGGGCGAGGAGCCGCCGGCGCTGAACCCCTTCGGGCCGGTCCAGCGGGATCGGGACGATGCCGTGCCGGGATACGTGGAGTTGTCCAATGGCGATGTTTACGTGGGTCGCATCTACATGACTCGCGACAAACGGCTGAAGGTGTATGACAAGTCCATGGAGCGCCAGCGGGAGATCCCTTTGCGGGTGGTTCGCCAGATTGAGTGCCGCGTGGTGCGCGAGTGGATGGAGAAGGAGTGGCGGTTCAAGGAGTTGGCCTTGGACGAGAAGTACTACACCGGCCGGACCTATCCGGTGCGGCAGTACGAGCACACGATCACGTTGAAGGACGGACGGACCATCACCGGGCCGTTGGCCGAGATCATTTATGTCCAAGGGCCGACCTACAAGCCGGACCAGCCTCTTCGGTATCGGCCGCCAGTGAAGCCGTTGCGGTTCATCCTCCACAAGCGCGATAAGGGGAAGATCGGCAGCGACCTGAAGTCGCTCCATTACGTGAAACTTGTCAAACTGGGCGAGGATGCCCTGGAGGAGGGCCGTCGCAAGGCCAGGGAGTCTCACGGCGAACAGCCCAGCGTGACCGGCTCCCGTGGCGCTGGGCGTTCGCCCCGCCGACCGTAGGCCAGCGAGTCTTTGTTTGTTCCTTGTGTCCCGATGGCGAGCGGCCGGGAATACTGCATCCAGGGACGAACGGACAGAGCCCACCTGGGGCCGTCCGGGTCGCTTTTCAGCCGCTGGCGGGCCGACGGCGCGGCGGCTGGGAGATCGTCACCAGAGGCTATGCTCTGATGTTCGAAATCACTCTGGAACACGGTGCCACGCTGGGCACGATGCTCTTGGTGGCCGCTGCGGCCGTACTGTTGGCTGGCGTGTTCTACTGGCGCGCCTTCGGAGCGCTTCGACCGGGGCAGTGGCAGACGTTGTTCGTCCTGCGCGTCTTGGCCATTCTGATCGTCGTGCTGCTGTTGTTTCGTCCTGTGGTCAGCTACTATCGTGAGCTGGAGGAGAAGCGAGCCGTCGTGTTTCTGTTGGACACATCGGCTTCGATGGGCATTGCCGACGGCACCTCGGAGGTATCCCGGTTCGAACAGGCGCGGCAGCAAGTGGCCGAGTGGTGGGCGGAGCTCCGGGACGATTTCGATCCGCATTTGGTTGCCTTTGCCGAGCGCGCCCGACCGCTGGAGGATGTGTCCCAGCTGGCGGCCCTGGCTGCGGACGGCAGGGCCACGTCCCTTTCTCGGGCCCTGGTGGCGGCGGTCAAGGTCACGGATCCGGAGGGCAAGCCGATCCCTCGCAAGCGGATCGAAGCGGTCATCCTGGTTTCCGACGGCATCCACAACTCAGCCCGCGACCCCCGTGAGCTGGCCGGCAGGATGGGCACGGTGGTGTACACGGTGGGCGTGGGGGCCAGCTTACGAAGCGATGTGTCGTACCGCGACATCCAGCTGGTGGGGATGGAGTGTCCGGAGCGGCTGATGCTGAACAACATGGCCCGCATCACGGCATCGGTCGAGGCCGTGGCCTTGGACGGGCGCGTGGTCCAGGTCCTGCTCAAAGAGGACGGGCAAACGATCGGGGAACAGGAATTGACGCTGGACGGCGTGGAAGGCGGACAGCAGGTGACCTTCGAGTTCCGCCCGACGGCCACGGGCCGGCACACCTACGAGGTCGAGGTGCCGACGGTGGCTGAGGAGAAGATCGAGGAGAACAACGCGCGGCAGGCCGTGGCACTGGTCGTGGAGCCGGGGATCCGGGTGCTGTACATCGAAGGCACGCTGCGAGCGGAATTCGGTGCCCTGGCCGATCGTTTCCTGGCCAAGGACCCCGATCTGGAGTTCTGCGCGTTGGTGCAGACCCGCCCGAACCACTTCCTGCGGCGGACGAACATCGAGGGGCTCGAGATGGTCGCCATCCCCACCGACGCGGAGACGATCAACACGTTCGACGTGTTCATCATCGGCGATCTGGACAGTTCATATTTGCGGCCCGAGGTGCAGCGATTGATCGTCCAGCGGATTCGCGCCGGGGCGGGCTTGATCATGTTGGGCGGCTATCACAGCCTGGGCCCGGGCGGTTACGGGGGCACGCCGATAGGCGACATCCTGCCGGTTCTGCTGGGCGATCGCCAGGTGGGACAAGTTACCGATAGTTTCCTCCCCCAGCTTACCCCGGAAGGGGTGCGCCATCCCGTGTTTGCCAACATCGCCCCGTTCTTTCCCACGTCGGCCGGCGGGCCGGAGCGTGAGGGGCTACCGCCGTTAGAGGGCGCTACGCGCGTCGAAGGGGCCAAGCCAGCGGCCAGTGTCTTGGCCACCTGCCCGCTGGAGGGCGACATGCCGGTGATGGCCGTCCAGCCGGTGGGGCGGGGGCGGACGGCGGTCTTCTGCGGCGACACGACCCGCAATTGGCAGCAGGGGCCGCGGGCGATGGGCCAGGAGTCGCCGTTCCTGCAGTTCTGGGGTCAATTCGTCCGCTGGGCGGCCGGGCGGGGCACCGCGGTGGAAGCCGAGGCGGGCGTTGTGGCGTCGACGGACAAAGGTTACTACGAGCCGGACGAGCCGATCCGCATTTCGGCCGTGGTGCGTGACGAGCGTGGCGAGGGCACGGCCGGCGCGGCCGTGGTGGCGCAGGTCCGTGGCCCTTCGGGCAGGTCGGCCTCGGTCCAGCTGACTGCGGTGCCTGGCCCGGCGGGACATTACGGTGGGACGTTCGAGCCGGACTCGCCGGGCACCTATCAGATCCTGGTGGAAGCGAAGGTCGATTCGAAGACCGTGCGCTCCGAAGAGGTGGCTGTCGAAGTGGGCCGGCCGAACCTGGAGTTCGAAAAGCTGGACCTGGACGAAGAACGGCTGGCTGAACTGGCCGAGCTGGCCGGCGGGCGGTATTTCCACATCACCACGGCCAGCCGTCTGATCGACGAGCTGGACCGCACCCAGCGGAAACGGCGCCAGTACCACCAGCGCCCGCTCTTTTCTCCGCCCTGGTTCTGGGCCCTCTTCGTCGGGCTGTTGACCACCGAGTGGATCTTGCGACGGAGGTTTCAGCTGCGATGAGCCCGCGGACCGGCTACCGTTATCTGGCCCCCGAAGCATTGGCCCGAGTGAAGAACCTTTCGCTGGTGGCGCGGGGCGTGGTCGAGGGGTTCATCTCGGGGATGCATGCCAGCCCCTACAAGGGTTTCTCGGTCGAGTTCGCCGAACACCGCGAATACACCGCCGGCGACGATCCCCGGCACCTGGATTACAAGATGCTGGCCCGCACCGACCGCCTGTACATCAAACAGTACGAAGAAGAAACGAACATGCGGGTCCAGATCCTGCTGGATACCAGCGGTTCGATGGACTACCGCCACGAGGCGAAGATCACCAAGTTCCAGTACGGGGCGTACCTGACCGCCGTGCTGGCCTATCTGATGGTCCGCCAGCAGGATTCGGTGGGGCTGACCACCTTCGATACGGAAATCCGCCTGGACATGCCCGCCCGCAGTTCGGCCCGGCATTTCAACGAGATGATGCGGCAGCTGGAAGGGGTGTCTCCGGGGGACGAGACCCGCATCGCCCCCACGCTCCACAAGTTGGCCAACCGCTTCAAGCGCCGCTGCCTCATTGTGCTGATCAGCGACCTGTACGACGACCAGGACGAGGTGATGCGGGCCCTGCATCATTTCCGCCATCGCAAACACGAAGTGATCGTGTTCAACGTCTTCGATAGGGCAGAAATCGATTTCCCCTTCCGGGACTTGGTCTCCTTCTACGACCTGGAAACGGGGCAGCGGCTCCAGGTGGATCCGGTCTACGTGCGCCGGACGTACGTGGAACAGGTGGAGCAGTTCATCGAGGGATACCGCCGGACGTGCCGGGAATCGAACATCGATTACGTACTGACGGATACCTCGGTTCCGTACGATTTCATGCTCTCCAAGTACCTTGCCAAGCGGAACGTGCGATGACTTTCGGGGTCCCCTTGTTCTTGATCGCCGCTCTGGCCGCCGCTATCCCGGTGGTGCTGCACATGGTCCACCACCGGAGGGCCAAAGAGTTGCCCTTCAGCACGTTGCGGTTCTTGCAGATCAGCGTGGAGAAGACGCGCCGGCGCCGGCGCGTCGAAGACCTGCTGCTCATGCTGTTGCGCATGGCGGTCTTCGCCCTGATCGCCGTGGGCCTGGCCCGGCCCGCACTGACCAACCTGGGCGCCCTTTGGGGACGCGGTGACCAGACGGCGGTGGCGGTGATCCTGGACAACTCGGCCAGCATGGGGGCGGTGGACGAAGGCCAGGTGCGTTTCGAGACGGCCCGCGCGGCGGCCGGCCAAATCATGGACGAGCTGCGTGACGGGGACCAGGTGGCGCTGCTGGTGCCGTGCGGTCCCCAGGCTCGGCAGGAGGGGCAGCTGACGGCCAGCCACGACCGGGTACTGCAGCGGTTGGCCGAGGTGGACGTCTCCTACGAGCGAGCCGATCTGGCTGCCCAGCTCGAGCGGGCCCGCCAGCTGCTTGCCCGCTCCGACGCTCCGAACAAACAGATTTACGTCATCTCCGACATGCAGCAGCTCTGCTGGGAAGGGCTGGCCGAGCTCAAACCACCGGCCCGCCAAGGGGAAACGGCCGACAAAGAGCAGGAAATCCAAAAGATCCCGATCATCTTTGCGGATTGCCATCGCGCGCCGAAGCCGAACGTGGCGGTACGCGAGGTCCAGATCGAAGCGGCCGTGCCCGTGGCCGGGCTGCCCACACAAGCTACCGTGGAGCTGTTCAATTCTTCTTTGGTCGACCAGGAGCGTCACGTGGAGCTGTACATCGACGGGGCCCGGCGGGCCACCAGCCCGGCGGTGGCGATCCCCGCGGGCCAGAGCCGGCGCTGCCAACTGAGCTTTGCCTTCCAGCGCGGCGGACTGCATCGAGGCGAAGTGCGACTGGTGGGCGACGACGGATCGGCGCGGGACGACCGCCGCTTCTTCACCATGGAAGTGGATGAGGACATTGCTGTGGCCGTGGTCAAAGCGGAGCGGCACGAAATCCCTTACCTGGAAGACACGTACTATGTGGAACGTGCCCTGTTGCCCAAGCGGGGCCAGCCGTGGGCGATCGCCCTGACCAGCCTGGTCGCCGAAGACTTGGCTGGCGAACCGCTGTCCAACTACGCCGTGGTCTTCTGTGTCAACCTGCCGCCTTTGGCAAAGGAAGCGGCCGATCGACTGGCGGCCTACGTCCGCGCCGGCGGCCATCTGGTTTGGATATCGGGCGACAATGTCGACCCGGAAGGGTACAACCAAATGAACGAAGCGGCCGGCGGCCAACTGCTTCCCGCGCGGCTTGTCGCTCTGCGCAGCCCGCAGCCCGGCGAAGGACGCGATAGCTGGCACATCGCCTTCCTGGACGAACAACACCCCGCGCTCAACGGACTGACCGAACCACCATCGCTCTATCAGTCCGTGCTGGTCTACCGGCATGTTCTGGTGGAAGGCGACGACCAGAGCGGCGTGGATGTGCTGGCGCGGCTGGACGACGGCCAACCGTTGCTCATCCAGCGCCGCGTGAGTCAGGGATCGGTGCTCTTCTTGGGCACCAGCGCCCACGTGGGTTGGACGAACCTGCCGCTGCGGCCCATCTTCCTGCCCCTGCTGGTCCAGTTGACCTTCCACCTGGCCGGCGGCGATCAGACGCGCCACAGCGCCCTGGCCGGCTCGCCGCTGGTGCTGCCCCTGGACGCCGCAGCGCGGCCGGAGCTGGTGGAGATCCAGCCGCCCG